>JBAYMQ010000082.1:0-5458 GCA_041663465.1 Candidatus Omnitrophota bacterium
CTGCGGTCATCAACACTGAGTGTTTATGATCCAAAAAAACTCACCCTGTTATTGCGCTTTTTCTACGCGCAGCAAACGGTTTTAAAAATGCGGGCCTTCAGTAGGATTATTATATCGCGATGGGATTATTAGGCAATAGAAATCGGATTACACTCCCTGGATCGCGGCTTCTATGGCGGCGATCACATCAAGGGGATTGAACGGCTTTTTGATGCACGTTGTTATTCCGCAGATATTCATCAGGGGTTTGTGCTCGTCTTCCCTGAAATAGCCGGTCATGGCTATAACCGGAATATCTACGGTAGACGTGAACCGTTTAAGTTCTTCCGCGACCTCAAAACCGTTCATATCATTCATCTTAAGGTCAAGAACAATGACGTCAGGATTGGTGCGGCTGGCGGTACTCTGGACTGTTTGAGAATCGTTGACGCCGATCACTTCATAGCCGCTTAAACCCAGAGTTTCCTTTAATTCTTCCAAAAAAACATGGTCATCGTCTACAATTAACACCCGTCCTTTAGCCACGAGATGCTCCCTTCTAATTGTACAAGAATCACTGTGGATGGAATAACGCTATTAATATTTCAAAAGGAAGAATCCATATCCCTGAAGCTTTTTTCAATATGGGAAATTACATCTAAGGGATTAAACGGTTTTTGAAGGCAATCCCTGATATGAAAGAAATCGAACAAGGTGCAATCCTGCGTTTCGTTAAAATGGCCCGACATCACAATTATAGGGATGCGTGACGTTTGCGGGAGATCTCGCAATTCTTTCAAAACTTCAAATCCCGTCAAACCATCCATTCGCAGGTCAAGCAATATCAGGTCGGGTTTGAGATCGATCGCGGAATCCACCGCGTTGACGGATTTATCGATCGCGTCTACCTCATATCCGCTTAAACACAATGTTTCTTTCAATTCCTGCAAAAATTCAGGATCATCATCAACAACCAGAATGCGCCTGGGCGGCATTAAGAAATCCTTTTTTTATTTACAAAAAACAGACAAAACATCTAATATGTTTATTCCCGGAGGGGAAAAACCGTTCATTAGGATAACGGAATGGTTGTATGATATAAGAATGCGTCCGCGTTGTCTATGTGCGTTTTCTCCTTTTATCTGACTATTTTCTACTTATGGCGCAACCGGAAGGAATTTACACGAGTGTTCTTATGCGGGCCAGCAAAATATCAACGTCAAACGGTTTCCCGACAAAGCCATCGGCCTTATCGAACAATTCCACCTGCTCAGGATCTTCGGCAAGTATATCATCCGCGTTCTGCGCGGGATCATGAACATTCTTCATTGGTCTGCCTGTAACCACCAATACTTTAGTCCCGGGCCGCTTCCCCTTTACATGGCGCAGGATCTCTATACCTGACATCCCGGGTATCTTCAGATCAAGGATCAACAAATCGAATTTCCTGCTGTCAAAAAGCCTCACCGCGGTCAGGCCGTCGCCTGCCACGGTCACGCAAAACCCCGAGTCTGTCAAAAGAGCCTTGATCTCTTCGCAGATCTCCTCGTCATCATCAACAAGCAATATCCTGGGGCCCATCACACACCGCCTATCGGCAGCGTAACCGTAACGATAGTGCCTTTCCCTACCTGACTCTTCATAGCGATCGTGCCGTTAAGCAAATTCACCAGCTGATTGCACACCGTCAACCCCAACCCTGTCCCTTTGGATTTTGTTGTAAAGAAAGGGTGCGAAACTTTCTTCATATTCTCAGGCTTGATACCTTCGCCGGTATCGGCGAAACTAACGGTAAACTCCTTCCCGGCCGCGTAGTCGGCCTGAATTGTAATGTTTCCTTTCTTCTGGCTGAGCGACTCATAAGCGTTATTCAAAATATTATTAAAAAGCTCCTTCAAGTGCAACGTATCCGCGCGCAAATAATCCTCTTTCCTGCAAGTGCATTTTTTCCGCACTATTACTTTATATTTAGGAAAACGGTCTGACGCCGCCTTGATACATTCATCCAGCAACTCATGGATGCCGACCCGCTCCAACTGCGGCGTTTTGATCCTAGAATAAGACAACAAATTATTAATGATCAGGTCGCTTTCCAAAACCTTCTTGTCTATATTGTCGAGATGGCTGTCAAGTTTTGTTCCCTGGCTCTTACGGCGGATATTATAGACGGCGGTACGGATAGCCGCGAGCGGATTGCGTAATTCGTGCGCGATCGTGGCGGCAAGCGCCCCGATCTCGGATAAATGCCTGGAATCCACCAATTCTTTCTGCACGCGCAATAGCTGTTCGGTCTTTATCTTTACCAGATTCTCAAACAATTCTTTGTCCTGGCGCAAGATGGCTTCCGACTCTTTCTGCTCGGACACATCGCGGATAGATTCTATACCCCCGATAATATTCCCGCTTTCGTCGTAGAACGGCGCGACTTTTACCCAAACAAACATCCCTTCACCGCGGTTTAGCTTAGGCACGAACACTTCGGCGACCAGGCTGTCGCTCTTGCGTTTAATATACGTATACCGGGCCTCGATCTCCTTATCCGATTTGAACATAAGATCTATCCCGATGGGCCGGCGCTTGCCGTAAAAAGGAAGCGCGTACTCATAATCATTCTTCCCGATCAGATCCTCTTTCTTCGTGCCCGTCATTTCTTCCAGCGCGCGATTCCAGGCGATCACCCGTTTATTCCGGTCGACCACGAATGTGGCGTCAGGCAAAAAATCAATTATGTCCGCGAGCTGCCGGTTGAGCAGCCGCAATCTCTGGGAAATAGATTTCGTCTCTGTGATATCGACCCCGTAGATGCGCAGGCGGGTGTTATTCTCTATAGAAAATATCTTTTGCGAATACCACAAACCGTCTATTTCCACTTCCCTGGTAAACGGCTGCCGCTGCTCGCTCAAAATGCGGTCCAAGACCCACCGCAACCCCGCGAGATAGGGATGTTTGGCGGAGGCCGCTTCGGCATCGGGGAATAAACGCAATGCGGCGGGGCTCATATAATAAATCTTGCCGTCCACCCCGGCTTCAATAATAGGATTAGGGTTCAATTCCGGGAACGACGCGAGCCACAGAAGATCCTCATTCGCTTTTTTATGATCGGTTATATCGAAAATAGTCCCTTCGATGAATACAGGGGTTCCGGACTCGTCGCAAATGTTATGGACATGTTCGTGCACCCATCTGATCTGTTTATCCCGGCGCATGACCCGGTAGTTCCTGTCTTCAAAAAAGTTCGGGACGGTCCGGATAAAACCAAAAGACTGTTTCAGCGCCGCGTAATCATCCGGGAATATCAATGTCTCCCAATTAACCCTGCCCTTAACAAAATCCTCCCTGGAATACCCCGTGATCTTATCGACCATCCCCTCCATTATCATCACGGAACCGCCGATATCTATCCGGAACGCGATCCCGTTCAAGTTCCGCAACATAGATAAATACCGATCCTGCCCCTCCTGCAATCCCTTTTCAATATTCTTGCGGCGCGTTATGTCCCGGCCGACACCCAACATGCCGGTCGGCTCCCCTTGCGCGTCCCGCAGAAAGCTGATCTTCATCTCAAACAACCGCACGGCCCCATCTTTACAGCGGATTTCAACCTCTACTATAAAGGCCCTGTTCGGATCTTGACAGGGAGCTTTGTCGGCCGCTAATTGCTGGGCTATGACCTTTCTCGCGCGCTCGAACGACGATGGGAATATGATGCCTTTAAGATCCATACGCATAACTTCTTCAGCGGTATATCCAACAACACGATACGCGTTATTGCTGACATAGGTAAAATGCATATCCATATCTATCATGCCGATAAGATCGGAAATATTGTCAGTGATGAATCGATAATGCCGTTCCCTCGCCTGCAGTTCCGCCTCAGCCTTCTTTTGGATAGTGATATTATTCAAGATCTCCAGCATGGCGATATGGCCGCCATCCTCATCTTTTTGAAGGCACACGCGGCTCCCCAAATATACGGGATCCGCTCCGGGCCTCTGATAGATGATCTCGCCTTCCCACCTGCCCTGGGTTTCTATGCGGGACTTGATATCATCGAACGGCACGGGATATGTTACGCCTTGCAGTGAGGCGTATTCTTTCCCCAAAGCCTCATCCTTCGACAAACCGAACAGCTCTTCCGCCCCGCGATTCCAGAAAACGATCGTGCCCGTCATATCCCGGATAATAATAGCGTCCCGGTCCACATCCAATAGCGAAATAAGCTCATCCATCAAGACGGCCTGGGCCTGGACGCGGTCGCGCAGATTGGCGTCATCCTTCAGACGGAACCAACCCGGTTTAGCTTTGTTTACCTGAGGTCTATCGTGTCTTTTCATCCGGCAATCAGCGTTTCTTTTTGTTTTTTGCTTTGCGATCGCGTAGTTGTCGTTTAAGCGACTTCTCTTTGGTGCGGAATTCCGTAGGAGTCATATCGGTACGTTTTTCAAATATCCTGATGAATGATTCAGCATTCTGATAACCCATCTGATCCGAGATCTGGCCGATGGTATATCCTGTTTCACAAAGCAGCTCCTTCGACTTTTTAAGCACGAATCTCAATTTATATTCATTAAAGCCTGTTCTGGTCTCCTCTTTAAAAATCCTGCTAAGATATTTAGGGCTCAAACACACAGCCCGCGCCGCGTCCTTAAGAGTTACCTTTTTCTGGTAGTTGCGCTCTATAAAACGTTTGACCTTCTCGATCTTACCGTCACGGCTGCACGCGGACGCCTCCGACTCCCCGCGCTTGAGTTGTAAAAAGCGTTCAATGATCTCCTTGGTCTTTTCTATATCCGGAGGTTTCTCTATATATTCGTCGGCGTGGCCCTTCAACGCCTCGATAGCCACATCCTTAGAGCTGTAACCGGTCAGAATAACAATAGCGAGTTTCGGAGACAGCCGTTTCATTTCCCGCAAGATCTCGGTCCCGCTTAGACCGGGCATCATCACATCCAGAAGCACAAGATCTATTTCATTGGGCTTGCGCAACAATTGCAGAGCGTCCCTGCCGCTGGCCGCCTCGATAACATCGTACCCGTCAAGGGCGCACGATAACTCCGACCTGAAAACCGCGTCATCATCGACTATTAGGATCTTTTCAGACATAAAAAAGCCTTAAAAATTAAAAAACCCGGGAGCATTCCGGGTTCTACAATGGCAGCGTTCCTATATGGCTGGACTGACATTTCCATTACCACATCTCGCTCCTTTAATACGGCATTTATTGTGTTAATTGTACCACATTTTCCGCGAAACCTCAAATCATACTTGTCACCGAAGGATTACGCGGCTATAGCTTTGCTTTAAACTCGCTCCAGGGAAAGAGAAGCCCGGGGCACTCAGTAGCCGCGCCCGGAACCTGGCTATGGCCCAGGATGTTACTGCGGGGGATATTATAATATTTACGCAGGAGATTGACCAGATATACAAGTGAATCAAGCTGCTTGACGGACAATTTCTCCCTGCTAAAATTGCCTACCAG
>JBAYMQ010000083.1:0-5456 GCA_041663465.1 Candidatus Omnitrophota bacterium
ACAATACGAAAGATCAACGATACGTGTTTTATAGACGATACCTATAACGCCAATCCCCGTTCTATGGGGCTGGCGATGGAAGTTTTACGATCCTTCCGCCCCAAGGGCCGGCGGGTGCTCGTGATGGGGGATATGCTTGAGCTTGGCCCGGGTGTTGAAAGGTTTCACAGGGACGCGGGGCGGGCCGCCGCGTCGTCGTGTGATATTCTTATTACGGTCGGCAAGCACACGCTGGCGGCCGCGGCCGCGGCTGTTTCAACGGGATTCAATGAATCCAATGTTTTTACCTGCGCGACTTCAGCGCTGGCAAAAAAAGTTCTATTCCATACGGTAGCCGTAGGTAAAGACGATATCGTGCTTCTGAAAGGATCCCGGGGGATGAAGCTCGAACAGCTTCTCGAACCCGTATAAACAAAAGGTAAAGGCGTTCCCATGCTCTATTATCTGTTGTATCCGTTTCATGACGTTTTCAACTTCTTCAATATTTTACGCTATATCACGTTCCGCGCCATAATGGCCGCGCTTACAGCGTTCATCCTCAGCCTTATTTTCGGCCCGGGTATCATAAAGATGCTCAAAGCGCTGCATATCGGACAGAATATCAGGGATAAAAAGGTGAGCGAAAGGTTGAATGATCTGCATAAGTCTAAGCAGGGTACGCCTACCATGGGCGGGATCTTTATGTTGATCGCGATTATCGCCTCAACGCTGCTTTGGGCGGAGATCGCTAATAAATTCATACTTCTGGCGTTGTTCGGCACCGTGTGGCTGGGCGTTACCGGTTTTATGGACGATTATCTTAAAGTTGTCAAAGGTTGTTCCAAGGGGTTGACAGCGTCGGCAAAATTCACGAGCCAGATAATCCTGGGCCTTATTATCGGCGTCATTCTTTATTTTGACCCGTCGAATAATACGATGCTCGATCTGCCTTTTTTAAAAAATATATCGATCGATCTCGGCATTTTCTATATTTTGTTTGTTGTTATCGTTATAACAGGGTCTTCAAATGCCGTGAATCTGACCGATGGGCTTGACGGCCTCGCGATCGGCACTACGGTGTTTGCTTCGATCGCGTTTGCCGTTTTATGCTATGTTTCAGGAAATATGAAATTCAGCGATTATTTATTGATCCCTTTTATCAAGGGAAGCGGTGAATTAACGGTTTTTTGCGCCAGTATCATCGGCGCGGGCCTTGGATTTCTCTGGTTCAATTGTTTCCCCGCGGCGGTGTTCATGGGTGATGTCGGGGCCCTCGCGCTGGGAGGCGCGTTAGGGATCGTCGCCCTTTTGATCAAGAAAGAGATGTTGCTTGTTATGGTAGGCGGTATTTTTGTGATCGAGGCGTTATCCGTTATTGTGCAGGTCGTATCATTTAAATTCACGGGCAAACGCATATTAAAATGTTCTCCTTTACATCATCATTTCCAGTTTCTCGGATGGTCCGAGAATCAGATCATTGTCAGGTTCTGGATCGTGGCCAGCCTGCTCGCGTTATTGACATTAGTGACGTTGAAGATCCGTTAAAGGTTGATATGCGCAATACAGGGTTTTTCAAGGGTAAGAAGATAACGGTTATAGGTTTCGCCCGCAGCGGCGTCGCGTGCGCGAATCTGCTTTATCAACTCGGGGCCGAGGTTCGCGTTACCGATTCTAAACCCGCGTCCGAACTCGCGGCAAGCAAGGCGCAGCTGGTTTCTGAGGATATCAGGATCCAATGCGGCGCGCATACGGAGGATTTTATTAAAGGCAGCGATCTCGCGGTGTTGTCTCCCGGGATCCCCGACGAAGCTCTTCCGGTCCAGTGGGCGGTTAAACACGGGATCCCTGTATATAGCGAGATAGAAGTGGCGTGGATGGTATGCCCGTCTTGCGTTATAGCTGTTACAGGTTCGAACGGAAAAACAACAACGACAACGCTGATAGGATTAGTGCTTGAAGCCGCTGGAAAGCGCGCGGTTGTGTGCGGGAATATAGGCAATCCTTTCAGCGGTGAAGTCGCGCGGTTGAAGGCGACCGATCATGTCATACTTGAGATCAGTTCTTTTCAGCTGGAAAAGATCAGGAGTTTTAAACCCCGAATTTCTCTTATAACCAATCTTAACCCGAATCATCTTGACAGGTATCGCAGTGTGCAGGAATATGCAGAAGCCAAAAAGCGTATTTTCCTGAATCAGGATGAGACCGATCATCTTGTATTGAATAGCTTGGATCCCGCGTCGGCGGTTTTCGCGGGACAGGCCCGGGCCCGGGTTTCGTATTTCGGCGGGGAACGGGGGGTTAACCAGAACCAGGCCGCGGTCGAGGCTGTCGCTCGGATACTTGGCATAAGCCGGAGCGTTTGTACCGGCGTATTTTCGGCTTTTAAAGGCCTTGAACACAGGATGGAAGAGGTGGCGCGGATCAATAAGGTGATTTTTATTAATGATTCCAAGGCAACGACTGTGGAATCGGCTATGTGGGCGCTGCGTAATATACCTACGCGCGCGGTGCTGATCGCCGGAGGCAAGGATAAAGGGCTCGATTACAGTTTGATCCTTGGCCTTGCGAAGCAAAAGGTGCGCAGTTTCGTGTTAATCGGCCAGGCGGCTCAAAAGATCAAAAGAGCAGTGGAGGGATCGGCTCCGGTCGAAGAGGCGCTTGATCTGCGGGACGCGGTTCTCAAAGCGTACCACCTGGCGCAGCCGGGCGAGTACGTTCTTTTATCGCCGATGTGCTCGTCGTATGATATGTTCGCTGATTATGCGGAGCGCGGCAGGGTGTTTAAGACGATCGTTAAGGATATGGAGGCTCATGCGCGTATTACGGCTTAATATTTTTATGGCCGGCATGATGTTGATCTGCTTAGGCATTGTCATGATTTACAGCGCGTCAAGTATTTACGCGTTAAATCAATATAAAGACGGGATGTTTTTTTTGAAGCGCCACTTGTTGTTCGTTTTTATAGGGATTGTGGCGACGTTTTGCGCTATGGCATTCGATTATCGTAAACTCAAGCGTTACGCGAGGCCGGCGATGTGGATCGCGTTTTTCCTTCTTGTTCTGGTCCTTGTGCCTCATATCGGCAGAGAAGTGTCCGGCGCGCGCCGCTGGTTCCGTATCAAATTCATCAGTTTTCAGCCGTCATCCTTCGCTTGTATCGCGATGGTCATATATCTTGCCGATTTTATAGAGAGAAAAGGTGATTTCATCCGCACTATCCGCTGGGGATTGGCTCCCGTTATGGCGGTGCTGGGAGCGATGTCGTTATTGATCGTTGTGGAGCCCGACCTGGGGACGACCATAGCGGTAGGCGCTGTTGTGTTCATCATGTTGTATGTCAGCGGAGTACGGCTTTCTTATCTGGGGGCGATCGTTCTCTGTTCCATTCCGGCCTTGTACCTTCTTATATTCAGGGTACCGTACCGCATGAAGCGTATATTGGCTTTTTTGAATCCCTGGGCCGATCCCCAGGGCTCCGGCTTTCAGGTTATCCAGTCTCAAGTGGCCCTGGGATCGGGAGGCATATTCGGAGTAGGTTTGGGGCATTCTCAGCAGAAACTGTTTTATCTGCCTGCCGCCCATACAGATTTTATTTTTTCCATCATAGGAGAGGAATTGGGCCTCGTGGGCACTATCGGGGTCATTGTTTTGTTCATCATCTTCATTAAACAGGGGCTGGCGATCGTCAAGCACGCCCCCGATAAATTCGGTTATTTCCTGAGCCTTGGGCTCGTGTTGTTGATCAGTCTGAAGGCCATGGTCAATATAGGGGTTTCGTGCGGGGTTCTGCCTACCAAGGGACTGCCTTTGCCGTTTATCAGCTACGGCGGCTCGTCGTTCATTTTCGACATGGTAAGCATCGGATTGCTGATGAATGTCGCGCGCGCGGGCGAATATCCGTAACGGTGCGAGGCAAGGTAAATATTATGAGAATTCTGGCGGTAGCTGGCGCAAGCGGGGGGCATATATTCCCGGCGGTGGGTTTCCTGGATGATTTCAAAGCGGTTTATCCGGATGCGCGCACGCTGCTCATTTTGCCGGCGCGCGCCATCGATAAAGGATTCGATACCGGAGGACATCCCGTTCGCGCTATAAGCGTGGCGAATGTATCCATGAAAGCGTCCTTGCGGAATATCCGCGCGTGTTTTAATTTCATACGAAGTTTTTTTGAGAGCATAGTTATCCTGGCGCGTTTCAAGCCTGACATTGTGGTGGGTTTCGGCAGCATATCCAGTATTCCCGTGTTGACATGCGCCTGGCTGCTGCGTACAACCGTTATGATTCATGAGCAGAATGTGCTGCCGGGCCGCGCGAACCGTTTTCTCGCGTTCATCAGCGACCGTATCGCTGTGTCGTTCCAGGAGAGCGCGGAATATTTTTCTGCGCATCGCGCGAACGTTGTCTGGACCGGTAATCCCGTGCGCAAAAGCCTTGTTGCCGTTGATAAAATCAGCGCGTTGGGGCATTTTGGCCTGTCCGCGGGCAAGTTTACGATACTTGTGATGGGCGGCAGTCAGGCATCGCGCAATATAAATTACGGTTTTGCCCGGGCATTCCTGGCTTTACGCTCCGGCGGCAGTTTGCAGGTTATCCATTTGTGCGGAACAGCCGATCAGGAAGGTCTTCAAAAAGAATATTCGTCCTGCTGGGATTCAGTGCGCCTCGTGGCGTTTTTAAAAAATATGGAGTACGCATACAGCGCCGCGGATCTGGTTATATCGCGCGCCGGCGCCACAACCATAGCGGAGTTGATGAAGTACCGCTTGCCGGCAGTACTGATCCCGTATCCTCACGCGTACGCCCATCAGGATCAGAATGCCCGCGTGCTGGCGCTCGCGGGTTGCGCGAATATCGTTACGGATGCGGAACTGGCGGGCGGCGCCCTGAATAATATCCTGCAGGCAGTCGCGCGGGAAGGCAGCGCGCTTGAGGGAATGAGACGCTCTTTTGAGCGTTTTTCCTCTGGCACACCTTTGTCGCTGGTAGATGAGGCGGTTAAAATACATAGCCATGATTAAACATTATCATTTTATAGGTATCGGCGGCATAGGCATGTCCGGGATCGCGCAGTTGTTGATAGCCCGGGGGGATAAAGTCAGCGGCTCGGATGTGAAAGAAAGCGCTATGACAGGTCTTTTAACGCGGCAGGGGGCGCGCATTTTTACCGGCCATAGCCAGGATAATGTCGAGGGCGCGGATTTTGTCGTTTATTCGTCGGCCATCAAAGAAGATAATCCCGAGATGCAGGAAGCGCGCAGGCGCGGCATCGTTATCTTGAAACGCGCCCAGGCGCTTGCGTTGCTCATGCAGGATAAAAAGGTAATATGTGTTACCGGAAGCCACGGCAAAACGACGACCACATCGCTTGTTTCGCATATGTTGATCGAGGCTGATCTTGCGCCTACCGTAGCCATAGGCGGAAATTTCAAGAATATAAATACCAACGCCGCGGCCGGAGCCGGCGACTACTTTGTCGC
>JBAYMQ010000084.1:0-5407 GCA_041663465.1 Candidatus Omnitrophota bacterium
ACGCCATGTCGCGTGTCATCGATTCAAAGACAAAGCTTGTTTTTATAGCTAATCCCAATAATCCGACAGGCACTTATGTCAGCCGCGGCGCGTTCGAGAAGTTTATGAAAAAATTGCCCGGCCGGACGATTGTGGTGGTGGATGAGGCCTACGATACGTTTATAGATGTCAAGGATTACCCTGAAGCCATCAACTATATCAAAAGCGGCAAGGTGATCGTCCTTAAAACAATGTCAAAGGGTTACGGCCTCGCTGGCGTCCGCATAGGGTACGCCGTAGCGGATAGCCGCTATACGCCCTATATGGAGCGCACGCGCCAGCCCTTTAACGTGAATCTGATAGCCCAGGCCGGGGCGCTTGCCGCGCTTGACGACAATGCGTTTCTTTCCAGAACTCGCAAGGTCACGCTGGAGGGCAAAAAATACTTTTACGAGAAGCTTGCGGCCATGGGCGTAGCATATGTACCGTCCGTTACGAATTTTGTGATGATCGACGTCCGCTCTGACTGCGTGGAAATCTTTAATAAGCTGCTCAGGCAAGGCGTTATTGTCAGGGATATGAAACAGTATAAACTTGACACTTTTATCAGGGTTTCAATAGGAACGCCTGCGGAAAATTCCAGATTCATCAGCGCATTAGGAAAAGTCTTATAAAAGGAGATTATTCATGATTGTTGTTCTTCGCCGGGACGCGACCGATACGCAAATAAGCCATCTGATAGATAAGATCCAGCAGCTTGGATTAACGCCTCACGTTTCTAAAGGCACTGAGCGCACTATCATCGGCGTCATCGGCCCGGAAGACATACTGCAGACCACTCCTCTTGAGATCTTCCCGGGCGTGGAAAAGGTCATGCCGGTGCTTTCGCCCTATAAACTTGTGTCCCGCGAAATGCATCCGCAGGATTCGGTCATAGACCTGGGCAGAGGGGTCGCGATCGGGGGCAACCGGGTCGCGCTTATGGCGGGTCCGTGCGCCGTAGAGAATCTGGATATGTTGATGGAAATCGGCAAAGAGGTAAAAAAAACCGGCGTTTCAATATTACGCGGCGGCGCGTTCAAGCCCCGCACATCGCCGTATAGTTTTCAGGGCCTCGGTGAAGAGGGATTGCGATATCTGGCGCAGGTGGGCAATGAGCTTGAGATGGTAACGGTTTCCGAGGTTATGGATACCAGGGATGTAGCCCTGGTGGCAAAATATGTCGATATTTTGCAGATCGGAGCGCGCAATATGCAGAATTTCAACCTCTTGAAGGAGGTCGGGAACACCAAAAAACCCGTCCTTTTGAAACGAGGGCTGTCCTCAACCATTAAGGATCTGTTGATGTCCGCCGAGTATATCATGGCCGGAGGAAATTTCAACGTCATGTTGTGCGAGCGCGGTATCCGGACATTTGAGGACTCGACGCGCAATACCCTTGATATCAGCGCTGTTCCGGTTATTAAGCAGCTATCGCATCTGCCGGTGATCATCGATCCAAGCCACGCGGCGGGTAAATGGGGACTTGTTCCCGCGTTATCCAAAGCCGCGGTCGCCGCTGGAGCCGACGGCCTTATCATCGAGGTTCATACGCGTCCCGAAGAAGCTTTTTCGGACGGGCCGCAATCGCTCAAACCCGCCACGTTCGCGGCGCTTGTCCATGAATTACGCGCGATCGCCGGCGCGATCGGCAGAAAAATCTAATTTATGTTTATGTTCACTAAAGTCGGGATTGTCGGAACAGGATTGGTCGGAGGTTCTCTCGGCCAAGCGCTCAAAAAAAAGCGCCTGGCGCGTTCCGTTGTCGGAACCAGCAGACTGCCGCGCTCCGTTGCCCGCGCCCGCGCCCTTAAAGCGATAGATGCCGGCTCCACCGGGCTCGATATACTCGCCGGCTGCGATTTGATTATTCTCGCCACGCCCGTTGAAACGATCATCGCGCAAATGGATAAGATCAAGCGTATTATACGCGGGGATTGCATAGTTATTGACGTGGCCAGCACAAAGGAAAAAGTTGTGGCGCAGGCAAATAAACGCTTCGCCAGATTTGTGGGCTGCCATCCGCTTGCCGGTTCAGAAAAACGCGGGATTGATTGCGCCCGGCCGGAGTTGTTCAAAAACGCGCCGTGCATCATAACTCCGGTTAAAGAGACTGACAGGGCTGCGCTGGCCGAGGTCATCAGGCTCTGGAAGGCTCTCGGCTCCACGCCCGTCATTCTCGACCCGCGCGCCCACGACCTGACACTGGCATTCATGTCCCATTTGCCGCATGTGATAGCGTTCGCGCTGACGGCGGCAACGCCGGGCAAATATTTCACCCTTGCCCCGCAATCGTACCGCGATATTACCAGGATCGCGTCTTCAAACTCCGGGCTCTGGGATGACATATTCGCTACGAACAAAAAAAATATCCTTAATTCGATAGATATATTCTTAACGCATGTTAATTCAATGCGCTCCGCGCTGAAAAAAAACGACTTCCGGGCGTTGAACCGGATCATGCGCTCCGCGCAGCAAAAAAGGCGGCTTTTCCCATGATCATCGCGGTCGACGGACCCGCGGGCAGCGGAAAAAGCACCATAGCTAAACTCGTCGCGAAAGAACTTGGTCTTTTGTATATAGACACGGGCGCCATGTACCGGGCGCTGACCCTGAAAGTCATCGATTGCGGGGTCGATCCGAAAGATGAAGATCAAGTGTTGGAGTTGGCAAAAAAAACGGCAATAGACCTGACGCCGGGCGCGGACGGCCCTATTCAGGTATTGCTTGACGGTATCGATGTATCGATCGCTATCCGTGAACCCCGGGTTACGAAACATGTTTCTGATATAGCCAAGATTAAACCCGTCAGGGATATCCTGGTCAGCCTGCAAAAAAAGCTCGGTGCAGAAAAAGATTCCATTCTTGACGGACGGGATATAGGAACCGTTGTGTTCCCGAACGCGGATAAGAAGTTTTTTATCGACGCGTCGTTTGACGAACGGGTGGACCGCAGGTATAAAGACCTCAAGGTTCTAGATATTCAGGGCGTGTCGCGCGACCAGGTAGCCGCCGATCTGAAAAACAGGGATACCATAGATTCCACGCGGATCCATTCTCCGCTAAGAAAAGCCGATGACGCCGTCTATTTGGATACAACTCAAATGTCCATCGACGAAGTCGTCAAAACCGTAATATTCCGCATAAAAAGCGTAACGTCCCGATAAATGGATAAATCTCTCATTAGAAATTTTTCGATCATTGCGCACATAGATCACGGCAAATCCACGCTCGCCGATCGGATACTCGATATCACGGGCGCTCTTGACAGGCGGCACATAAAGGACCAGGTCCTCGATGACATGGATCTGGAGCGCGAGCGCGGCATTACCATTAAAGCGTCCACAGTGCGTATCGCGTATAATGCCCTGGACGGCAGGGAATACTGCCTGAATCTTATCGACACGCCGGGGCACGTTGACTTTACATATGAGGTTTCTAAATCTCTCTCGGCCTGCGAGGGAGCGATACTTATCGTTGATGCCGGACAGGGGATCGAAGCGCAGACGGTCGCGAATTATTATCTGGCAATGGAGAATAACCTCGAGGTGATCCCGGTCATCAACAAGATCGACCTGCCCAGCATAGATATCCCGGCTATAAAGCAACAGATCGTGGAAGTGCTGGGTTTTAAGGAAGAGGATATCATATTGTGCTCCGCGAAAGAAGGCACGGGGGTTAAGGATATTCTTGAGCATATTGTCACGCTTATTCCGCCTCCGCCCGGTGAAGATACCAAACCGCTCAAGGCTCTCGTTTTTGACTGCCGCTTCGACGTATATAAGGGCGTCGTAGTGTATGTCAGGATCATGGATGGGACCCTGGACAAAAGATCGCAATTGCGTCTCATGCACTCCGGCGCTTTGTACAAAACGGAAGAGCTGGGAATATTCAAAAATCTTAAATATTCCGAGGTGGATTCCCTGACCTGCGGCGAGGTCGGTTATCTGACGGCGAATATACGGGATCCCAGGGAGATAATCATAGGCGATACATTGACTGACGTCAGGAATCCCTGCGAGACACCGCTTCCCGGTTTCCGTACCCTCAAACCCCTGGTATTCTGCGGGATATATCCGGTCAATTCAGGCGACTTCAACAACCTGCGCGACGCCATGGATAAAATGAAGCTGCAGGACGCGTCCTTCGTATTTGAGCCGGAACACAGCCAATCATTCGGCACAGGTTTCCGGTGCGGATTCCTCGGCCTGCTGCATATGGAGATCGTGCAGGAACGGCTTGAGCGGGAATACGACCTGAATCTTATACTCACCGTGCCCAACGTCGTTTACCGGATTAAAATGACGAGTGGAGAAATCATTGATTGTGATAATCCGGCAAAATATCCGTCGCCCGCAGAGATACAGGAGTCCTACGAGCCGTATGTCACGCTCATGATCATCATTCCGCTTGAATCGATCGAAGCGGTGATCGAAATGGTAAAAGGCAGGAGAGGTGTTTTCAACAGCCAGGAACACTTGGGCAAATCGCGGATAAAGCTGTCTTTCGACATCCCGCTTTCGGAGATCATAGTCGATTTTTATGACCGGGTAAAATCATTGACCCGGGGATACGGTTCCATTGATTACGAGTTCAAAGATTATTTCCCCACAAGACTGGTAAAACTTGATATAATGTTCAACAGTAAAGTCTGCGACGCGTTTTCGTCATTGCTCCCGCGCGAGAAATCATCGTCCAAGGCGCGCGCGCTTGTAGAAAAACTCAGAGAGTTGATCCCGCGCCAGATGTTCGAAGTGTCTATACAGGCGGCCGTCGGCGGGCAGATACTCGCGTCTGAAAAAGTCCGCTCTGTGGGAAAATCCATGACCAGTAAATGTTCCGGCGGGGATATTACGCGCAAGCGCAAGCTCTGGGATAAACAAAAACAGGGAAAGAAACATATGAAACAATTTGGCACGGTTGAAATACCGCAAGAAGCATTTCTGGAGGTATTAAAAATATAAAATGACTAAATCCTCAACTCCAAACACGTCGAAACAAGCGAAGAATAAATCAATTATACGCGAATGGGCCGAATCCATTCTTATCGCGTTCGTGCTTGCCATGTTTATCAGGACTTTTTTTGTGCAGGCGTTCAAGATCCCCACAGGGTCAATGCGCATGACGTTGATCGAAGGCGACGCGATACTGGTCAACAAATTGATTTACGGCGCGAAGATCCCCCTGACCAATATAAGGCTTCCCGCGTTCGCTCAACCGCAGCGCGGGGATGTTGTTGTGTTTATTTTTCCGCAGGATACTAAAAAAGATTTCATTAAACGCATCGTGGGTTTGCCCGGGGAAACGGTTGAGATAAAGAACGGGTTGATCTACATTAACAATCTGCCGGTGAGCGAGCAGAAACTAAGCGCGCAATATTATTATAACC
>JBAYMQ010000085.1:0-5387 GCA_041663465.1 Candidatus Omnitrophota bacterium
ACGCTCTGCCGCGAAAAGAATAACCGATTCGCCTTTTTGGGCAAGTTCCAGGGCTTTTTCAAGGCTGAAGATAAGTTTGCCCCGGGTTAAACCCGGAGAAGCGACTTCTCCGCGAAGAATGAGCGCGGCGGCTATCTTGTCTTCCGCGCGCTGATCTTCGTAATTTATCTTCCAATTTTTTCTTTCTGCGGCCAGGCTCCGGGCTTTCTCCAATAATTTAGCGGCCTCTATGGGGCTCAAAATCCCATCCTTTGCGAAATCCTGAACCGCGATGATCATCGCTAACGGCGACAGAACTGCGGGCCTGGTCTGTAAAATATGCAAATCACCATTTTGAACGCTGAATTCTATCTCCTGCGGCGACTTGTAATATCTCTCCAATTTATTCTTGAGGGATACAAGCAGGTTATAGGTATCGGGAAAATCCTCGCTTAACCTGTTAATTTTCATCAGGGACTGTCCGGCCCGGCCGGAAACGATTTCTTTACCCTGGCCGCGGATCATATAATGCCCGAATAATTCATCCGCTCCCGTATTGGGATTTCTGGTATAAAGCACCCCTGTGGCCGAAGCATTGCTCAAATTGCCGAACACTGCTTCCTGAATAATAACCGCCATGCCCGAATCGTCGGATATGCCTTTGGCGGCTCTGAATTCTTTCGCGCCCGCGCTGTTCCAGGATCCCAGCACTGTTTCTATTGCCGAGCGCAGTTGTTCATAAGGGTCCTGAGAGAATTCCTCGCTCGAAATTCTCCCGCTGTATTCTTCAATAAGCCGCCGGTACGTATCGCACGCGAAAAGCTCGCCTCCGATTTTAGCAAGGCCGCGGGCCGTCAGATCATTAACCCCGATATTCATAACCGTCTCCAGCACGCCGGGCATGGAAACGCAGGAGCTGCTTCGCGCGGACAGAATAAGCGGATTTTCGGGATCGCCGAATTTCTTTCCGGTCGCTCTTTCCAGGAAGCTCAACCGTTCCATAACTTCTTCCCAGGCTTCACTCGCGATATCCGGCCTGTCGGCGCGGGCGTCGAAATACTCCGAGGTCAAAACAAACGCCTCCGGGACAGGCTCGCCGAAAGCCTTTAATTCAGACAGCCTTTTCGCTTTATTACCTATCAAACTCTCGTCGAATTCCCGCGCGCCGCTAAGCGTGACGCTATACCTGAAAACCGGTTTAACCGGAGCGTCTCCGCCGTCTAAGAGATAAATCCCGCTTTCGGCAACCCTGGTCTCAAACCCGCTGTTCCTAAAAGATTCCACGGCTACCCGCGCCTCCCGCAGACCCCCGTTATTAAAGACCTGGGGAAAGTCGTGAAGATCATACCTGGCGCTGAATCTCCTCCCTGCCTCAGCCGCGATCCTGCCCAGCCGCGTTGTCTTTTCTATTTCCGCGTTCAATACTTTCGTAAAATCATTGCCTATCAGCTTATATGAAAAAGTCATGGCTAAATCCCTCGCGTCTTCAAAAGTAATAACAGGCAGGCTGTAAAGACGCGCGAGGCCGGCCGCGGTGCCGAACCAAATGCCGATGATCCCGTTCTCTTTCCTGAAAACATCGGGGTAAACCTTATTCCAGGAATTCCGGTTAAACCCGTCCCTTATCCCGGCGGTCACTCTTCCAAGCTCATTCTTGACTATTACCGGGACGATATCCCCGCCTTTCTCAGACCCAACAGCCCCCTTGCGGTATATTCTTTCATCGATAGATAATCCCGAAAAATACGGCAGGTCGGTCGAAACCCAGTTTGAGGCTGGGATGAAATAAGACTTTCCCGGATCCAGCACGTTTTCCTCAAGAAGGTCCGAAACGGATTGAAAAACATTATACGCGTCGGCGGCGTTCATCAAGATCACCGTATCCGCCCGCGGAACCCGTTTCACGGCCGTAATTATCCCGCCGCGATCCTCCCTGACCGGCCAAACCGCGGCAGTATCTTTCCGGCGTCCGCCGTCCGCGCGCCCCGCTGTTCCATCATCCGTTTCTTTTTCCGGTTTATCCGCGTTCCGGAAAGCGGCGGCAACCTTCCGCATCAACATAGCGCCGTTGACCGTAAGCCAGATCCCGAGAACTATGCTTATAGATAGATCAAAAATGCTCAAGCCTGTAACAACGATCAATACCCCGGCGGAAACCGCTCCGATCGAGCCGAGCATATCCCCCACCGCGTGCAAATACGCGCCTTCCATAGTCAAATTATCATTAGAGTGGCTGTGAAGTTTCCGCGCGGAATAAATATTGACCAGTAATCCCCCCAATGCCAGCGCTAACATTCCCCAGCCTCCGACAACCAGAGGGTTCGAATATCTCTGCAAGGCCGCGAACAGTACATACGCGGCTGTGCCCAGTAAAAGCAGGCTGTTCAGCGAAGCGGCGGCCAACTGCGCCGCGGAATTACCGTTATATCTGGGGCTGAGGCATAAGCGCTCTGTGGTATATTGCGCCATTAACGCGCACACCAACCCGGCCAAGTCAGCGGCCATGTGGCCCGCGTCAGCGGTCAACGCCAAAGAGTTAAAAACAACTCCGCCCGCGATTTCGACGATCATATATACAGCTGTGAGGCCCAGTACGAACGCGAGTGTCCCGCTTCTCAAGCCGTGATCATGTTCTGCGACCTCACCGCCGTCAAGAAAAGAGTTGTATACATCCGCCACGGCCTGACGGGCGGCAGCATCGCCCAAAGACTGTCGGGTAGCCAGTAAATCCGTAACGGAATCAGTATCCGCGCGGAAACTGAAAAATACGCGCTCCGCAATATTTTCGTCAGTCCCGACCCCGGAATAGAACATTACGTTTTCCGCGAGATCGAGGAACAGATAGTATGCGCCCAGACTGTCGTCCCTGCCCAGCCCCAGGCTATACAGGCTTTCGTCGTATGAAACAATGTACGCCTTATATAGAATTACGCGGTACGGCCCTATCTTCGCGGGGATAATATCGCGTTGATCGCAGCCGCCGTCGCGCCGCCTGGCAAACGTGATAATTTCCCCGTCTTTATAAAACCGCCTCACGCCGGCGAGGGCGTCATCAGACACAAGGCGCGCTCCGGCCAAAACCTTATTTCTCGGGACCTCCATGATAGGCGCGAATCTATCCAGATCCATAACCTGCAATCCGGTATTCTTGATAATAACCAGGTACTTGCCCCGGGATGACAACTCCGCTTCACGGACCTCTTCGCCCCGCTTCGCGTTTTCTTTTGAATAAAGCACTGTTTCTTTACCGTTGTCTACGACTGACAGCCGCCAGAACTCCGGGATCCGGCCCTGAAGCCAATGGCGCGGCAACGTATTCCAGGAAAGAACATTCCAGGTTCTTTGTCTCGGATCATTGCCTAACGAAAAATTCCTGCATTGGGAAAAGGTAATACCGCTTTTCATCGGCGAGCCTGTAAGCGGATATTCAAATGCCCCGTCAATAAAACTCCCGGCCAGCGGCGCCGCCGCCTCATCTACGCCGGCGTTTTTCCCGGCACGCTCATAATCCCGCGGGATATCCGCCGCCAAAGCCGGATACGGGCTCAACGAAAAATATGTTTTGAGATCACGCGCGAACGCTTCAAAGGCGACAGTATCTTTACCGCGGATATCTTCAAACCACTGGGTCAGAAGCCCCGCCGTCATAAAATCGCCGAAAACACTTATGCCGGTATCGTCCAGTTCGTTCTTCGCGAATGCGTCGGCTTTCAAATTCTCCTTTTCCGGGTTATACATTTCCTGCCCGTTCATAAGAAGCCAATAAATATAATTATAAAATACCGCGTGACGCTTCGGGTCGTAAACCCTCAGATCCGGCAGGCTCCAGGTGGCCTTAAGATATTCCGCCAGCCTGTCAAAATTGCGGATCTCGATCCCGCTGAACTCCGCTAACGTTCCGCCTTCTGCATTTTTAACCAGGAACCCCTTGCGCAAAAGCCGCTCCTCTCCTCCATCCAAACCCGCCAAAGAGATCCGGGTTTTTTGCGACAGCCTGTTTCCCACGCTATTCTCCAAAACGAGATCGTAGCATTTATTCGGAGAATTAACCGTATTGATAAGAGAACCGCATTTTTTAGGATTACCGTTTATGTTCATTTTACGCGTCGCGTGATTTGCGACTATTTTAACGGTAACGTGCGCTTTGATGTTTGTTTTCAGGATATCGAAGCCCTCCAGAATAACAACTTTTGTGCCGGGCAGGCCGGCGATATGACTCACGACCCAGGCAATTGTTTCATAATCATGCCGCACGAAAAATCCGGAAGATTCCTCGATCATGTAATCGTCGGCGTGCAATACCACAACGCCGCCGCGCGGGCATATCCGCCCGGAAAAGAATGTCTTGCCCACTCCCGAGCTGCCATCGATGAACACGATTACAGTATCCGGGGAATATTGTTTGATTCTTTTTATAACTAATTTTCTTAAATAAGCCGCCCCTTTATTCATGGGCAGCCTTTGCCCGCCATCGGTCCCGGCGCGGCCGTAAAAACGGGCCGGTTCGCCGTATATCCCGCCGCGCAATTCATCAAGTGTATGAATTACGCGGTACGACTTGCCGAGCTTGCTCTCCCACCAATGTCTGGAAAACCTGAGCGCGGAGTGAGTGACCTTTCCGTTAAGCTCATAAAGAACAATATCCGCCGCCTCCACGTTTGAAACCTGAATATAACCATGCGCCTTATACAAACTATCATAGAGCTCAGGTCTCTTGACCAATTCGTCGGTCCATCCCAGCGTCCATGAAAGGCAATCGTACTCATCATCCCATCTATCGGTTATGCGGCAGATCTTAAGGTTAGGGAGCGACGCGGCATCATGATGCTCTGCAAATGGCGTCCAAATGATCACGTGTTGCGTTATATCCATAATTTCAAAGAATGCCGAGACGCTTTCCGCGCAGGCCGTTCCGCCGTCTGTTTTGACCGCGCAATCGATCCATTCAGCGGATCGCGGGCCGGGTTTGCGGCAACCGCGGGGCTGAACCGGAGGAAAACTCAGGCATAGGCATTCTTTGAGAAATCCGGCCGAAGGAAGTTCCACGCATCCGACCAAAGCTCCCTTGTCAACCAGCATAATTTGCATTTTTTCCAATGTTTTTTCCAGATAAGAACCTATCATCTGGCGCTTGAGAACTCTGTCAGCGAAGATCATACCGAAGCTGTTTGGGGGAAAGGACAGATCAGTGGCATCCGCGCTCCACAATTCTATCTTTTGCTGCAGATCCTGTTCCAAATAAAGCCATTCGGTGAGGATATCCTCGACATTGCCCCTGAAACGCTCGACCACAATAACCTTCGATATCGCGGGATATTTACGCAACAAAGCCACGGCTTCGCGCAATGTCGGCCCGGGCCCGACATTAAGAATAACCGCGCCATTAAGGACTTTCTTAAGTTCCAGAC
>JBAYMQ010000086.1:0-5369 GCA_041663465.1 Candidatus Omnitrophota bacterium
CCCGGCTGAACATCCGGTCCAATCTATCCTGCGGGATCCCGTTGCCCGTATCTATAACAGCGATCACAGCTACGGTTTCTTTACACGATACTCGCACAGAGATAAACCCCTGGGCGGTGAATTTAAGCGCGTTATGGATCGCGTTGCCAAGAGCCTCCACGATCTTTTCTCTATCCGCCGTGACAATGATATCCTGCTCCAAACCGTCGATCTGTATCTGCAACCCCTTGGCCTTGATCTGCTCATATAAAGGCGTTACCGCTTCATCAACGATCTCTTTTAACGCTACCGGCCGGATATCGAGCGATATCACTCCCCGTTCAATACGTGAAATATTCAAAAGGTCGGAAAGCATACGATAATTCTTATTCGATATTTCGCGCATGTCCTCCAGATATTCCCGCTGTCTCGAGGTCAATTCACCGGTCAATCCCGAAAGCATATTGTAAATATAATCCTTCACCTGGGCGACCGGCGTCTTAAGCTGATGCGAGACCATAGACACAAAATCGCTCTTCATCTGTTCGATGCGCTTGCGTTCCGTAATATCCTGCAGGGACGCGATGCTTTTCTTTGTATTCGGGATCATCGCGATCGTCAGGAACACATCTTTGACGCGCCCTGTCCGGTCAACGAATTTAAACTCATAATTACGCGGCGCGTGGGCGGGATCTATCCTCCTAAGCCGGGAGTATTCCTTCATGCGTTCCTGGTCCTTTGTTGTGGAAACGAATTCCGCCCAGCTTTTAACACCCTCAACTTCAAACTTCGTATAACCGCACAATTTCGCGAATTCCGTATTAACCAGCGAAATAGTAGTGTCTTCATCCAGGATAGCGATTGCGGTGCCTGTGACTTCGAAAATGGTCCTGTATTTATCCTCGCTATCACGCAGGACGTCTTCGGTTTTCATGCGCTTCAGATCGATCATATGCAAAGATAGCGCGTTTTCCCATATAAAAAAGGTAAAAACCACGATCGTCAACATGGTCAAAAGCGACACGCCCAGCGCGGGGTTGAAAAAATGCAGCCGCTCCCCGGACAATACCAGCCATCCGAGCAGGAACGGAACGCCTATAACAACCCAAAGCATCCGCCGGGCCATAATACCGCCTTCCGTATCGCTGGTCAGCACGGACATCAGATCGCAATCAAGGCGCGAGAAAAACGCGGCCACGCACACCAGCAGGAAACTGACCGCGGTATGAAGCGCCATCGGCTTTAAAGGACGGAAACTATACAGATCCGGGGTTGAAAACACGTACCCTATGATCGTCAAGAGCCCGAGCGTCCCGATCAATAAAAGGAGCGTTTCTGCTATGCTCCGGCTCCAGCGGGCGCGCAATTCAAGAAGGATCACGGCAATGCCCGCGACTGAAAAATTCAGCGCGGCGAACGATGACATCCGTCCGGGCGGCCCTATCGTATACGTTTTTATGGCTTCAGGGAACAAGACCGCGTCTATGACCAAAGGAATATGCGAGACATACTCGACAATAGTCAATACGCCCAGAACCATTACTGTCAAAGCGCAAGACAAACGCACGGCCGCGACACGGGGCGAACGATGGGAAAAGGTCGCCAGAGCGATAGACAATAGAATAAAACATAATGCCGTATTCGGCGTCATGGGGGCCAGATTCGACCAAACGCTTATGAAGAAATGGATATCCAGCGCCCAACCGACAAGGACCAGCGCGCTGATACAAAAAACAAAAAAACAGGAAATAATGGATACAACGGGGAACAGGCGGGCAAGGCGGATATTTGTATAATTCATCACACATCACCACCATAGTAGGAGATTCGGGCGTATCGTATCATAGCCGCCCCCGGACGTCAACGATTTTTATTAAACGATCAACATCGCGTCGCCGTAACTGTAAAACCTGTATTTTTCCCTGATCGCCTCATCATACGCCTTGCGGGCAAGGCCGGTGCCGGCGAACGCGCACACAAGCATAAACAGTGTCGTGCGCGGCAAATGGAAGTTTGTTAAAAGCCCGCCCGTAAGTTTGAAATCATACCCGGGATACATAAAAAGGGTGGTAACCCCTGACTTTTCCCCGGACGCGTAACTCTCCAGCGTCCGGCACGTTGTCGTGCCCACGGCTATGATCCTGCCGGAGGACTGCGCGCGCGCTTTTGCCAGGGCAGTTTGCGTCCTGTCAGGAACAGTAAAAAATTCTTCCCCCATGGCATGTTGGCGGATATCCTCGGAAGTCACGGACTTGAATGTGCCCAACCCCACATGCAGCGTAACATACGCCAACGCTACGCCTTGCCCCTCTATCCTTTCAAGAAGGTCGGGCGTGAAATGCAATCCCGCTGTGGGCGCCGCGACCGAACCATCAGATTCAGCGTACACGGTTTGATAATATTCAGAGTCGGCTGCCTCTACCGGCCGCTTGATATAAGGAGGCAAAGGGATCTCTCCCAGCGCGTACACGGCTTCGGCGGACGACGCCTGAAAAGTAACTTCGTTGCCGCCCGTAAGGGTGCCGGTGATCGCGCTATCCTTAAAACTGACAACTTCGCCGGGTTTAAGGCGGCCGGGCTTGAGCATGACATCGAAGCATAATCCCTCTTTCTGCCGCAAAAGAAAAACCTCGACTTTGCCTCCGGTCCTGCGCGTTCCCCGCAACCGGCAGGTGCGCACCTTTGTATTATTCAAAACAAGCAAATCGTCCGGACGCAAAAAAGTCGGTACGTCGCCGAATACGCGATGTTCGATAGTACCCCGCTCGCGGTTAACGACCAGAAGCCGGCAACTCGCGCGGTCTTTTAACGGATACTGCGCGATCAATTCCTTCGGCAGATCGTAATCAAAATCCGATAGCTTCATCAATCAACTTTCTGTGTATGGATATTCACGACCTTCGAGCCGGGATAATAGAAATCCAGTATTTCGGCCGCAGAATGGCCGGACTTCGCCATAAAATACGCGCCCCATTGGCACATGCCGACGCCATGCCCCCATCCTGTCCCGGTCAGGCTCACCGAGCTGCCGCGCACCGTAAGGATAAAACGGGAGCTTTTGACGATATCGGGCCCTATAATATTCCTGAAATCCTTGGCGGAGATCCTGACCTGTTCCCCACGAGTAACCGAGAGCGCGATATCCACGACACGTCCCGACGGATCCGTATCGAGGGCCTCAATTCCTTTGATCGTTGACACCTTAACCCCTGCCGCCCCGAGTTTTTCAGCGATATCCGCGAAGGACATTTTAGCCTTCCAGGAATAATGCGGCGAACCGGAGCAATACACACACGCGACTCCCCTGAGCACGGGCAGATCTATGTTCCATAGCGCTTTCGCGTCCTCGGTACTGCCGCCGCAGGTCGAATGATAATACGCGGGGAATATATTACCTTCATACGTCAACACATCTCCGGCGGTATCGTCTATACAATCGGTTATACGATACCGCTGCGCTGACGTCCCTCCGTATACCTGCGAATAAACATCGCTGGTCACGTCAAAATCGCGGGAGACATTCTGCTTCATCGCGTATAACGCGTAAGTGCGGAAAACGGTTGCGTGGACTTTGAGCGCGTCGACAGGCCAGTAATGAGAGATCTCCCGAACCGCGATACCTTTGATATAATCCTCCAGATCCACGTAGTTGATAAGCGTCATGGCATTCCGGACGCGCTTGATCGTCAATTGCCCGTGATACCTGCGGCCGTTCACCTGCAGCGCGTCAGAATCGTCTATACGCAGGGACAACGTCTTCTGCGTGTACCGTTTGCCGTTTATCGCGACCGCCAATTTAAAAGCCGTGATCGCGCCGCGTAAATTCTTACCGGTCGCGAGTACCTCGCGCGTCTCTCCATCCTCGATCCTGTAAAAGCCGTTAATCGAAACCCTGGCCATCACGGCGTCGTTCAAGATCGCAACGCGTATTATGTTGCTATCCTGGGCGGAACAACAGGCTGTCCGGAATAAACACGCGACGAGGGCTGAAATGACAACGATACTGGTTCTACGGATCACCGGCGGGACCATAGCCAAAAAACAAGAGAGAGTATGACGCTGGCGATAAGCGACGTGGCAAAAGGGAAATACAGGGTAAAATTATTTTTCCGGATGAGAACGTCCCCCGGGAATTTCCCGAAAAGAGGACACTTATGGGCAACGGTCAATAATACGCCCAAACAAATCAAAACAGCCCCGAACACTATAAGGGCTTTCCCCGACATCTGCATAAAAACTCCTTGGCATCATTCAAACAACCGGCCTTGTTTTTCTTTCTGCTTCAAGCCAAGATGGCTATAGGCGAGCCTGGATGCCACCCTGCCCCGCGCGGTACGCTTGATATACCCGGCTTTAAGAAGATAGGGTTCTACCGTATCGACAAGCGTATCAACCTCTTCATTAAGGCTCGCGGCGAGAGATTCAACGCCCACCGGCCCTCCGTCAAACGATTCAATAATAAGCTTCAATACTTTACGGTCGAGCTCATCCAGGCCGAGCCGGTCGGTGCCCAGGTCGTCGAGCGCGCGGGAACTGAACTGGCCGTCAACTCTTGCCACTCCTGCCACCTGCGCGTGGTCGCGGACACGGCGCAGAAGACGATTAGCTATCCGCGGAGTCCCCCGCGCCCTGCGCCCGATCTCAAGGCAGGCTTCCTGGTCTATATCCATGCATAAAAGCTTGGCCGACCGCCCCACAACAGATGCCAGATCTTCAACGCTATAGAAATCAAGATGATAAAAAATGCCGAACCTGGAACGCAGCGGGGATGTGAGCAGACCTGAACGGGTGGTTGCGCCTATCAGGGTAAAAGGCTTAAGGTGGAATTTTATCGTCTTGGCATAAGGCCCTTTATCGATAATAAAATCTATCTCGAAATTCTCCATCGCCGGGTACAGGAACTCCTCGACGACCTTAGAAAGCCTGTGAATTTCGTCTATAAAAAGAATGTCGCCCTTTTCCAGGTTAGTAAGGATGCCTATCAGATCCCCGGCCCGTTCGATCGCGGGGCCCGAAGTAACTGTAACCTTGGCGTGCATCTCATGGGCGATAATATGAGACAAACAGGTCTTGCCCAAACCCGGAGGGCCGGAAAAAAGAACATGTTCCAAAGGTTCTTTGCGCTGGCGCGCGGCAGTAATACAAACTTTAAGATTGGCTATAATATCCGTCTGGCCGATAAACTCGGAAAGCTTGACAGGCCTAAGGGATAAATTTAATACTTTATCCTCGTCAGTTTCCTGTTCCTGCCGCAGGGGATTGATCATCCCCGGGGATATTTTCTGATTCTGGAACGGGTTCATAAGGGACAATATTCTCGATGTTACGGATCACCTCAACCGATCCGAACGGCTCTTTCTGGCGGCAAATTATCTCTTTTTGCCGGACCA
>JBAYMQ010000087.1:0-5359 GCA_041663465.1 Candidatus Omnitrophota bacterium
ATTATTTCTCTTGCCCGCAGATTGGGCACGATCATCACGGTGGATCCTAAAGAGGATAATTTCGAGTCGTACGGCGGGGTTACCGCGATCACCCCCAACCGCAAGGAAGCCCAGAACGCTATCAGGTATCTTAAAATGAAGGATACCAGGAATGTGTTCAAAGTTTATCACGACGCTCTTTCCACAGGTGCCGATATCCGCAGGGCAGGTTACGCTATCCTGAACCATCTTAAACTGGACAGTCTGCTCATTACTTTAGGGGAGAACGGGATGTGGCTGTTCGAGAAGGATCGCGATGAGCATATACCTACGGTTGCCCAGGAGGTTTTTGATGTCTCCGGAGCGGGCGATACGACGATCGCGACATTTACCCTCGCGTTGTGCGCCGGCATGTCGAAATACGAGGCCGCGGTCGTAGCTAATAGCGCTGCGGGGATCGTGGTCGGTAAATTGGGGACCGCTACCATTACCAGGTCCGAGTTGATCGAGAGGACACGCATATAAATGAAAAACAGCACGGAAAAAAAAGATGTGATCGGGGTTATCCCGGCGCGTTATTCGTCTACGAGGTTCGAAGGCAAAGTTCTGGCTGATATCGGCGGGAAGCCCATGATCCAGCATGTGTGGGAACGGGCAAAACAGGCGTTGCTTCTTGACGACCTTATTATCGCCTGCGATGACGAGCGCGTGGCGGCCGTGGCAAAAGAGTTCGGCGCCAACGTAGTTATGACCGCTAAACAGCACGTGTGCGGAACGGATCGTATAGCCGAGGTCGTCAATCCTCTGGAATGCAAAGTGGTTATTAATATCCAGGGGGATGAGCCATTGCTCCATCCGACCATGATCGATAATGTCGCCCGCGTATTGCTGGATGACCAGGCTGTGTCTATGGCGACGATCATCAAGCGCATCGATGACCCGGGATCGATCGCCGACCCCCACGTGGTCAAAGTGGTCGTAGATAAGAACGGATACGCTTTGTATTTTTCCCGAGCGCCTATACCGTTCCTGGCCCATAGTTCCGAGGTGAAAGCCCCGGTGTATTATAAACATATCGGTTTGTACGGGTATACCAAGGATTTTCTTTTTACGTTCAAAAATCTCAAACCTTCGCAGCTCGAAAAAATAGAAAAGTTGGAGCAGTTAAGGGTTCTCGAGGAAGGGTATAAAATAAAAGTTATCGAGACAAAGTACGAGACCATCGGCGTTGATACCGCCGAGGATCTGGCGAAACTTAAGGATTATCTGAACGCGCGGAAGGATGCATGAGACAGATTAAAGTTGGTTCGGTAAAGATCGGCGTGCCGGGTTCGGCAGTATTGATAGCGGGTCCATGCGCCATGGAGTCCGAGCGTTTTACGTTGTCTATGGCTAAACGCCTTAAAACGATGGCTGAGCATCTGGGCGTGCCGTTTATTTTTAAATGCAGTTATGACAAAGCCAACCGCATGTCCCTTGAATCGTTTCGCGGCCCGGGTCTTAAAAAGGGCCTCGAAGTCCTGAGCAAAGTGAAACAGAAGTTCGGCATTCCTGTTTTAAGCGACGTGCATTGCAAAGAAGATATGGAAGAAGCCGCCAAAGTGCTCGATATCATTCAGATCCCCGCGTTTTTGTGCCGTCAAACGGATCTGGTGGTCGCGGCGGCAAAGACAGGCCGGGTCGTTAATATCAAGAAAGGGCAGTTCCTCGCGCCCTGGGATATGCTGCCTATAATCAAGAAAGTCGAGGCCGCGGGCAGCCACAGGATCATTATCACGGAGCGCGGCGCGTCATTCGGCTACAATAATCTAGTCACTGATTTTCGCAGCCTTGCGGTCGTGCGGGCGTTCGGGTATCCGGTTATTTATGACGCGACGCATTCTATCCAATTGCCCGGAGGCAAAGGTAACAGTTCCGGAGGCCAGCGCGAATTCGTTTCGGCTTTGAGCAGGGCCGCGATCGCGTTTGGGTGTGACGGATTGTTCCTGGAAGTCCATAGCCAGCCCGACAAGGCTCTCTGCGACGGCCCGAATATGATCGATTGTAAGGAGCTCGAATCGTTATTAAAACAAATGATAAGGATCCAAAAAGCGCTATGAAGATTAACGCGATCAAACGGGCACGGGAGGTTTTTGATATTGAGGCGCAGGCTGTTCTGGCTTTGAAAAAGAAGATCGGCCCTGAGTTTGTCCGGGCGCTGGAATTGATGAGAAAAGCGCGCGGCAGAGTTGTGGTCAGCGGCATGGGCAAGACCGGCATCATAGCGGAAAAGTTTTCCGCGACGCTTTCGTCAACAGGAACGCCCAGCTTATTTTTACATCTCGCCGAGGCGTCGCATGGGGATCTGGGGAAGGTCACGGCGGACGACGTGGTGATCATTCTGTCGAATAGCGGGACCACCTCGGAAGTCAAACAACTGCTGCCTTTTTTAAAAAAGATAGGTTCAAAAATTATTGCGTTGACCGGCAACGCCGCGTCGGTGCTTGCCAAGTATTCGGATGTGGTCCTCGATGTGTCCGTTACGCGCGAGGCCTGCCCGTTGAATCTCGCGCCGACAGCTTCGACGACCGCTACCCTGGCTATGGCGGACGCGCTTGCGGTCTGTCTCCTGGAAGAAAAAGGATTCAAGGAGAGGGATTTCGCTCTGTTCCATCCGGGCGGGGCTTTGGGCAGGCGTTTATTGCTGACCGTCGCGGATATCATGCGTACCGGCAGGGCCAACCCCCAGGTCAGCCAAGAAAAGTCTGTTTCATTTGTACTGCTTAAGATCACCCAGGCGCGCGCCGGAGCGGCGCTTATCGTAGGCCCTAAAGGAGAGCTGCTCGGCATCTTTACCGACGGGGACCTGCGCAGGCATCTTGAGAGTGATCCTGACCTGCCGCGCCGTTTGATTAAAGACGTGATGACCAAAGGGCCGCTCGTGGTGACCAGGGATACGCTTGCGGCAGAGGCTCTGCATTTGATGGAAGAACGTAAAATAGACGAAGTGCCTGTGGTCGACGAAAAACATCGCGCCGTAGGTTTGCTCGATGTCCAGGATCTGCTGCGCGCGGGAATCGTATAACAAATCTTTATATATGATAGATCAGTCTGTGCTTGAGAAGATAAAAAAAATTAAAGTTTTATTGTTGGACGTTGACGGCGTTTTGACGGATGGCAGGATCGTGTATGATTCCCGGGGAAGGGATTCTAAATTCTTCGATGTCCGCGACGGCCTTGGCGTGCATCTTTTGGGCAAGTGCGGCATCCCGGCGGTGTTGATAACGGCGAAGGGATCCCGCGCGATCTGCCCTCGCGCCCGGGATATGAAGATCGACAAGGTGTACGAGAACGTATCCTCGAAAGTGGCCGTTCTGCCGCAGCTTTTAGCCCGGTATAAGGTCAATGCCGGAGAGCTTTGTTTTGTTGGCGATGATCTCGTGGATATATGCCTGATGCGTAAAGTCGGCTTTCCTGTGGCGGTGGCCAATGCCTGCGCGGAAGTAAAACAAACAGCCCTGTGGGTAACGTCCCGGGAGGGCGGCAGAGGCGCGGTGCGCGAAGTGAGCGAGTTGATCTTAAAGACGCAGGGGAAATGGGCTGAGGCCATAAAGGCATATGATCTTTAAATCATTCCTGTGCGGAACCCTCATCTTTATGACCGCGTGTTCGGTTACCAGCGTGCCGGGATGGTGCGCCGATGGCGCGTCTGCATCCGGAGCCGAGAAACAGGAAATGTCCGATTTTTCACTCTCGGGCTTCGGCGACAAAGGTAAGAAGTCCTGGGATATAACCGGGAAATCGGCTGATATCGGCACGGAGGTTATCAAACTGAACGATATCGTCAGTAATTTCTACGGCGCGCAGGATAACGTCCGGCTGACCGCGGAGAACGGCGATTTCAACCGCCGCGAAGGCAACATTCATTTACAGGATGATGTGGTGATGACCACGACATCCGGCGCGCGCATGACCACAGACGCGCTTGACTGGGATCGTAAACAGCAGATCGTTCAGACGGATCGGGCCGTCAAGGTGGAGAAGAGCAATATGGTTATCACCGGCCAGGGAGCCAAAGGTTTCCCTGACCTTAACAAGCTTAATCTCGACAAGGACGTGCGGGTCGGGATAGATGAAGCGCCCGCTACCGAAGCGGCCAAGAAAGGTTTGCAGAAGATCGTGATCACCTGTGACGGGTCGTTGCAGGTGGACTACAAAAAAAATATCGCGACATTTAATGATAACGTTCGCGTTGTTACCGCGGACGGCGTAATTACAGGCGACCAGATGGAACTTTTTTTTAAATCGCAAGGCGCGGCCGACGCCTCCCCGCGCGACAATTTGGACGATATATCCGCGGCCGGCTCCAAGATCGACCGGATCCTGGCCCGGGGCAACGTGACTATCACGCGCGGCCCGAATATTTCCCATAGCGACGAAGCGACATATTCGGCCATGGAAAACAAGATCACGCTGTCAGGCCGGCCGAAATTAATTATTTATTCATCGGAGGGGCTGAATGCACCTGTTAGAAATTAAAAATTTATGCAAGAGTTATGACGGCCGCGAAGTGGTTAAAGGCGTCGACATGCTGGTAAAGCGGGGAGAGATCGTAGGGCTGCTCGGTCCAAATGGCGCCGGCAAAACCACGACCTTTTATATGGTCGTCGGTATTATCCCTCCGAATAAGGGGAAAATCGTATTCGATAATCAGGATATCACCGCTTTGCCGATCCACCGGCGCGCGCATTACGGCATAGGGTATTTATCGCAGGAACCTTCTATTTTTCGCAAGATGACCGTTCGGCAAAATATTATGGCGATCCTTGAGACGCTTGCTATCAGCAGATCAGAGCGCAAGCGCCGGCTCGAGAGCCTTTTGGAAGAGTTGAGGCTTTCTCACCTGGCGAATCATAAGGCGTATACCCTTTCCGGCGGCGAGCGCCGCAGGCTTGAAATAACCCGCGCGTTGGTTACGAATCCGTCTTTTATCTTGTTGGATGAACCGTTTTCAGGCATCGATCCTATCATTGTCGGAGAGGCGCAGGAGATCATTAAGGAATTGCGCGATAAAGGGCTGGGAATATTGCTGACCGATCACAATGTGCGCGAGACGCTGTCTATTACCGACCGCGCATATCTGATCGCCGATGGTAAGATCCTGATCTCTGGTACGGCCCAGGAACTCATCAACGATCCCAGGGCCCGGGAGCTTTATCTTGGAGAGAAGTTCAGTATGTAAGTACAGTGAAGTTGCTATTATTAATCTAATAAAAGTAGAGAGGAACGTATGAAAGCTGAAGTAAAGAAATTGGATGGTGCGACGCGCGAGATTTCCGTTGAGGTTTCCGGGGATGTCGTCAAGAATAAATTCGAAGACGTGTTCAAAAAGATAGTCCAG
>JBAYMQ010000088.1:0-5325 GCA_041663465.1 Candidatus Omnitrophota bacterium
ACACCCCCAAAGTTTCTCCGAGGTTCGCGTTCGGATCCGCGTCAACCGCAAGGACCGACCCGGCCTTACGTTCAACGAGAGAGCGGACCAAGAGAGCCGCCATCGTTGTTTTTCCGGTGCCGCCTTTGCCTGCGAGTGCGATAATAAATGCCATGCGTGCTGAACCTTTTAAAAATTAGGGAACCGCGCCAGATCCGTATGCGGAAAAAACAACGCCGCCATATATTCATCCATGTATCCGGGTTCTACCGAGAGTTCCAAATAGGTCATTTTTGCGGCCAACTCATCCGCTGTCTTTAAAGCATCGTACGATATCAATTGATTCCGCGCGCCGCCCAGAGAGCTATTCCCGACAAATTGGTATTTTTTTTCATCGACATCCGGAAGCAATCCGATCTTGATCGCCGATCGTATATCCAAAGAAGTTCCGAATCCCCCGGCGATAAAAATATGAGAGATCTGGTCGAAATCGAATGATAACCGTTTCATAAGCGTCAGGGTAGCCGCGTATATCGCCGCTTTTGCCCGTTTTATATTCTCGATATCGGCCTCGGTGATCACAATATCCCCTGCGGCCCCGGCTTCGCCTGCGGCAACGAGAATAAATTCATTGCCGCTGCCGGTCCGGCGCACGCGATCCGAGACCTGTCTGATCTTGCCGGCCTTATCCAGCACGCCGGATTTAAGCATTGCCGCTATGGTATCAATGTAACCCGACCCGCAGATCCCCCGAGCCGGAGCGCCTTCGATCGTTTCGCAGGTAACCTTGAACGTATCCTTATCTATGGAAACCTTCTGGATGGCTCCCGCGCTCGAGCGCATCCCGCAGGAAACTCCCGACCCTTCGAATGCCGGGCCGGCAGATGCCGCAGTAGCTACAAGGAACTCCTTATTGCCCAGGACGATCTCGCCGTTAGTCCCTATATCTATAAGAATATTCACTTCTTCGAGTTTATCGAACCCGCAGGACAGAACGCCGGCGGTAACGTCTCCCCCGACATAACTGGCGACTCCGGAAACGCAATAAAGAAGCCCGTGAGGATTCACGGTAATGCCGGCTTCGTGAGCGCGGACTACCGGGATCACATTAGCCGTAGGGACGTATGGATCTTTGCGTATAGAAGCGGGATCAATGCGCAGCAACAAATGGATCATGGTGGTGTTGCCCGCGCACAGGACAGCGGTAACATCGTTAAGATCGATATGATGCTGCACAGAAAGGCCATGGATAATGCCGTTGATGCTTTCCATAACCGCCGCGTGCAATTTCTCCAGCCCTTCTTCTTTTTGAGCGTACATGATCCGCGTAATCACGTCGGCGCCAAAGCTGGCTTGTTTATTATATGTCGCCTTGGTACCCAGGACGTTCGCGTTGGACATATCTATAAGCTGGCCCGATACCGTCGTAGTGCCTATATCGAACGCGAAACCGTAATTTTTGTCGGAGCGGTTTCCCGGCTCAACCCCCAATAACTCTACTATCCCCGGCCGCTTACCCAGGGTTACCGTGACTTTCCATTGTGAATCACGAAGAACCTGGCCCAATAGCCGGATATTCACCAACCCCGCGTGGGAGATTTGAACGCCCCGAACCCGATGTATCGCGCGGTATAAACGTTCCAGATCAGAGATATGGTCACTGATATCCGGAGGAGATATCTCAAGATATATCTTCTCGGTCAGCGGCACATGCATAAACGCCTGCAGGTGAGGCACGAGATCCGCCCCAGATACATCTTCCGCAGCGCCGTAAAAGCCTTCAAGCCGCGTATCGCGTTTCTTAACCGACACTTGTTCGAACTCGACCCGCGATTCCGGAGGGATTTCTATATGACAATCGCTCTGGATGGTCGTCATACAAGCAAGATACACGCCTCTTTTTTTTTCTTCAAGGCTGATAACTCCGGTGGAAAGCATGGAGCAATTTCCCTTTTTTACAATAACTTTGCATCTGCCGCAGACGCCGTCGCCACCGCAAGCGGAGTTGATATAAACCCCCGCTGAAAGCGCGGCGGACAGGATCGTACGGTCCTTTTCGACCTCTATAACCTTATCATCAGGATAGAATGTGACCTTGAACTTTTCCATTTTATAAATTCTTAAGGAACGACGGTATCCCGGAAGCTTCCTTCGGGCCAACGACGATCTTCCATCCGGACTGCTCTTCCAGATCTCCGGACATAACCGCCACATAACCCGGGATGACCAGGTCCGAATGCGCGGCTTTGCCTTTTACGTCGAGTTTCTTGAGCGAATCGGTGATCTTCTCCGGGGTGAATTTTTCAGATGCCCATGCCGTGAGCACAGACTGGCCTTCGGTATCTACGCTGAGAATATACGACGGGACCTTGCTCCCCTCAACTTCACCGAGGACCGTAAAATAGCTCAGAGAAAAATTAGTAGTCACCAGCACCGGTGATTTATCTGTGACTTTCCCTATTTCATAGAGTTTGGGCTCAATTTGAAGCGGTTTCTGCGGATCTGTATAAATATTCTGCCTTAGCGTCAATAATGAATACGCCTGCCAATTCTCGATACCGCGCATTAAAACAAGGCCGGCATATTTAAGAATGTATGTGGCGGCTTCCATAACCTCCGCGTACGGATCGGGATTCTCCACAACCACGCAGCCGGGAAATCCCAGAGAACGATTCGATTTCTTCAAAGCGAGCCTGCGCAACTGCGTCAAATCCCACAGTTTATCCGCGGCCTTCTTTCCCCCGGTATCCAGGAGCAAATTCATTATCCCCTGTTTATTAAGCTCCTGCGTCAGGATAGACAGGCCCTCAAGGTCAGGCGCGCACGCGACAACGGGAACATTGAATTCTTTCGCGAGAGGAGCGAACGCCTGCAGGTTATCTTTCGTAACACCGTGTATCAAGGCTCCCTTATCTTTGACCATGGGAAGAGCGGCTTTCAACGCCGACGGATCGGTTGTAATCAACACTACAGCCAACGCGGTATTTTTGCTCACCACCGCGACCGCTTCAACAAATCGCTTAGCGTCCTTCGTCTGTTTCACCGCGATACAATTAACCTGTATCGCCTGACCCACGCGCTCAAAGCGCAGGGCGTTGATGCGGTCGAGTTTCGCTTTGATCCGGCTGTCGCTCTCGGAATCGTCGATTATAAAACCAAGGCCGCAGGGATTGCGGAACTTTTCCTCATGACGGAACAGCACGGTTTCGTTGCCGACGTCGAACTTATTGTCTCCGGCTCCGAGAGACACCATGCGTATCGGCGGTTGCGACGCCTGCTCCAGCGCGTCCTTGGACGCGGCGGTTACAGTGGAGCATTTATCGATAGAAACGGCTTTTTTAGCCAGTTGCATCGCGAACGCCAGGCACGTCGGAAAACCGCAATCCTTGCAATTGGTTTTCGGTAATAACTTATAGATGTCCAATCCTGAAAGCGCCATATTACTGTTTCCTCCCTCTCTATTTTGCCGTGATTTTGAATGATTTGATGATCGCCTGCGCGGTCTTCAAGAGTTTATTATATTGCTCCCCCTGCAATGCCGTATACGTCAACAGATACGCCCGGTTTTTAAGAATACACATAATCTGCATAAATTTAAAATCGGCTTGTTTTTGACGGGTAACATACACCAACCGGTAAGCGTCAACCCCCGAAAGCTTGTCTTTTTTATCTTCTAAAAAAGTGACCTGCCCGTACGACCGCTCGATAGCGTCTTTGGATTGTTTATAATATGCGTCCAGGTCTTCCGGGGACTCTCCCAGATCAACAACAATGGCGTTGACACTGGGCGGGAAAGCAAACTTGCGGTCTTCTTCCGGAGACGAGAATACGGTCGCCGAACCAATCGTCTTAACCTTAAAATCAGACGGATATTCAAGCTGGTAACCAAGGATCTTATTGTTATATATCTTGCTTTGCTGCGCGGAACTCAAGGACATACAGATAAAAACGGAGAAAACGCCAACCGCTGCCTGCGCAACTGCGGTGCCAACTTTCATTTCAACCTCCTTCAAGATCAAGACGCGGTCGCCGGGTGTTTAACCGCCCTGACGAACGCGGCCATTTTTATTCGATCTTTTTTTCCAGGATACAATTCGAGAGAACTGGACGCGTCAACCCACTGCGGCTTCACCATGCGAATTGCTTTACGAACATTGCGCGAGGTCAACCCCCCTGACAAAAACACCCCTCCGGGCGCGCCGCACTTCCGCGCGTCTTTCAACAGCGCCCAATCACATGCGACCCCCGTGCCTCCCGGGCGTCCAGGCACATACGCGTCAAAAAGGACCGCGTGCGTTTTATACCCCGCCAGGAGCGCCGGATCTACAGCCCCGCGTACGCGGAATGCCTTTATAACGGGAACGGGAGCGCACCGGCCGCATACCTTCGCCGACTCGTTCCCGTGCAGCTGCGCCATATCGAGAGAACATTGCCGCGCGTACCGCTTGATCGTAGCCGGGCGGGCGTTAACAAAAACCCCGATCTTCTTAACGCGCTTCGGGAGCTGCCGTATGATCCGCGCGGCGGTCAAGGGATTGACGTACCTGGGGGATCCGCGAAAGAAAATAAATCCCAACGCGTCGGCTCCAGCCGCGATCGCGTCGCGAGCGTCTTCCAAATTCCTGATCCCGCAGATCTTAACCTTAACCATTACCAACCCATTAGATCCTGAATACACATCTTCATATCGGCGGCGGCAAGGATCGAACCACCCACCAGGATCGCGTTGACCCCCAAAACCTTCAGGAACAAAATATCCTGATAACTTTTAATGCCGCTTTCCACAACCACGATCCGGTCTTTCGGGATCACGGGATACAACCGCTCGGTCGTGCGGGGATCGCATTCCAGCGTGCGCAGATCGCGCGTGTTGATCCCAATGCAAAAAGCGACTTCCTTCTTTTTCTTTGCAGCCTTCACGCTCACCGGCCCCGCATCGGTACCGGCCAAAGGCGCGACCTTCAGGCCAAGCACCTTCTTCAATTCCTTTTCCTGATGCACCTCGACCAGACAATCCATCCCCAAGCTGTCCGACAAACCTATCAATTCGACAAGCGCATCCTTTGACAGAAGATCCGCGATCAACAACACCGCGTCGGCGCCGTAATAGCGGGATTCCCATATCTGATACGGTTCAGTAATGAAATCTTTGCGCAGCACCGGCACAGTGGTGACCGCTTTGACCGCGTTGATATACGCGGGGTTGCCCGCAAAATAATCCTCTTCGGTCAATACGGAGATCGCCTGCACGCCGGCATCCTGGTACACGGCCGCGATCCCGGCCGGATCGAAATCGGCGCGAATGACCCCCTGCGAAGGGGACTGTTTCTTGATCTCCGCGATAAG
>JBAYMQ010000089.1:0-5299 GCA_041663465.1 Candidatus Omnitrophota bacterium
CCGCCTATGACCTGGTCCGGGCCAACCACTTCGCCGATAAGCTCTATATTCCCTATACCGTTCTGCAGCGTCAGGACGGGCGTATCCTCACCCGCCAGGGGCTTCAGCCGCTCGATCGCGGCTTTAGTATCGTATGATTTTACGCAAATAATAATAAGATCCACCTTGGGGATATCTTTCACGTCGCTCGTCGCGCGCGCGTCCGCGTGCCAGTTCCCGGCAATTCCCTCGACATCGATCCCCTGCCTGGACAGCCGCGCGGCGCGGGCGGCATTATGATCCAGCAGCCAGATATCGTGTTCCTTGGATCTTGATCTCGATAGAGACGCAGCGAACAAACATCCCATCGCCCCCGGTCCCGCGATCGCTATTTTCATAAAACCTCCCAGAAAGATGTTGCTAAACGCCCCCCTACAATGAGCCGCCTAAAGCGTCAGCCAGTTTATTGATCGAACGCTGCGATTTTAATTCCTTACCCAGATGGAAATTCAAGAAAGAGTTCAATACCAGGTCGAGCTCTCTTTTTATCTGAGGGTTCATGCCCAGAGCGAGATTATTTCTCAGGTCGTTCTTCTCAATATGAAGTATCGTGGCGATCGTCCCTCTGAATATCGACCTGGCGCCCGGATCCTTTGAAAGGCACCGCGGGCACAACAAACCGCCCATGCTTAAAGAAAACCTGGGCTGTCCGGGTATCCTGCTGTCGCAGCATACGCATGAATCAAGATGCGGTTTGAAACCCGACAGCGTCAGCATTTTGATCTTAAAAATAGTCAGGAGTTTATCCGCGTTATGCGCGGTGACCAAAGCCCTGAGGACATCGAGCGTCCAGTCATACACCGCGTTGTTCCTGTCCTCCTGCGGCATAACCACATCCACAAGCTCCATCATCAGCTGCGCGGCCGTTGCCTTGGAAATCGTATGGCGCAACGGGGTGAAATTATCGCGCTGATCGCAATGGCTGATCAAATGCACGGATGAATGCCGGCTCTGATAGAATATTATATCATTAAGGGAGAATATTTCCACACTGCTTGCGAATTTTTTTTGATCGGCGCGGATCCCCTTCATCTCTCCGGTTATCTTGCCGAACTCCCGCGTAAAGAACGTGACCAAAAGAGATGTCTCGCGCAGGTCGCGCCGGCGCAGCACAATACATTCTGACTTTACAATTGCCATGATATCCCTGTTATTTCGCGCATAGGGTAAGGTATTTTTTTTCTCTCCGGCGCATAACCAGCCTGTCCGCGGCGGTAAGGTCGTTATAACCGGCTATATGAAGCAGGCCGTGGGTCACATACAGATACATCTCGTATAACGGATCCGTCTTGTATATGCGCGATTGGGATACGGCAGTATCGGTGGAAACGAAGATATCGGCGATGATCTCTTCCGGGTCGTCGCTCAAAGAAAACGCCAGGACATCGGTCGCGGCATCACAATTATGGAAACGGCGGTTGAGCGCGCGTATGCGCGCATCGCTGACCAGGCACACGCTGATCTGGTGCTCCGCCTCCGGGCTCTCTTTAAAGCACACGGCGTATACGATCTTTTTGATCAGGGCACGGTCAACGGATAGCTTTTTCTGCAGGTTAATGATATGTAATCGGATCACTTCTTCTGGTCGGGGTACATGATACGGGTGTGATAAATGCCGCTAAGCACGTGAATGAAAACTTGCGAGATCTTCTCCAGATCCTTGAGGGTAAGATCGCAGTCATCCAGCTGTCCGTCTATGAATTTATTGTTAATGATCTTATGCACGAGATCCCTGATACCATCGGGCGAAGGGCTTTTCATGCTGCGCGTAGCCGCTTCCACGGAATCAGCGAGCAATACGACCGCGGTTTCCTTTGTCCGGGGCTTTGGACCGGGATAACGGAACCCTTCTTCGGAGACATCCTGCGTATCTTCCACGCGTTCGAGCGCGCGGCGGTAAAAATAATATACCAGAGACGTTCCGTGATGGTGCTGTATAAAATCAATGATCCGCGGATTCAGATGGTGCCGGCGGGCCAGCTCGGCCCCCTCTTTGATATGGTTCATGATCACCATCTTGCTGATGGACGGAGACAGCGTGTCATGTTTACTGGCGGCCATATCCTGATTCTCGCTGAAATATTCCGGTTTATTGAGCTTTCCTATATCGTGGTAATACGCGCCGATACGGGCAAGAAGGGAATTGGCGCCGACCACGCTGCAGGCGGCCTCGGAAAGGTTCCCCACGATCAAACTGTGATGATATGTCCCGGGAGCCTCAAGCATCAGCCGGTGCAAAAGCGGATGATTAAAATCAGCGAGTTCCAGCAGGCTGATATTCGTTGCCGTGCCAAAAAGCATTTCGAAAACAGGCAGTATACCTAAAACTATAACGCTGTATATCAAACCGCTCGAAAACAGGATAAGATATTGCGCCGGGTCAAGCAGCCTGAAACCGGTCAATAATATGCCCGCAGCGACCTGCACGACACCCACGAGGATCCCGGCGCGGATCACGATGTTGCGCCTCCGCGCTCCGGAAACCAGTAACGCGGCGGAGATCCCGCTGACAAGGCAGATCAAACCCATATAAAAATCATTTCCGTTGATCGCCGCGATCGTAACCGACCCAGCGACCGTCAAAACAAACGCGACGAAAAGATCATTAAACAGCATGACCGAAAGCAGCGCAAGGACGGGGAACGGGCTGAAAAGAGCGGGCGCGTTATACATCCTTATCGCGAAACACGCCGCCATGACAAAAACAAACATAAAAACAAGGTGAAGAATGCGATAGGTTTTAAATTCCTCACTGCTATGGATATGCCGTAAAAACAAAACCAGACACACCAGCACCATAGGAACGATCAGATTAATACCATAGATCCAGCTGCAGCCGAACGCCACCGCGCTGTAAAACCCGAAAGCCGCGTAGCGGCGCAGTTTCAAGAGATGTCCGACAAGAGCCCTTACCTTCGTCACCTTTTTTCTATCGAGTATTCTTTTCATACGCCTCTATGATTTTTTGGACCAATTCATGTCTGACCACGTCGCTGCCGCTGAAAAGTATGAATTTTATGCCTTCAATATCCCTTAAAACGTCCATAGCCTGCAAAAGCCCTATCGGTTTGCCGTCCGGCAGGTCGCTTTGGGTTATATCTCCGGTTATGACCGCTTTCGAATCGAAACCAAGGCGCGTCAGGAACATCTTCATCTGTTCTATGGTCGAATTCTGAGCTTCATCCAGGACAATGAACGCGTCGTTCAAAGTCCTGCCGCGCATATACGCCAGGGGCGCGACTTCTATGATACCGGTTTCGATATATTTTTCTATGCGTTCCGGTTCCATCATATCGTACAGGGCGTCATAGAGCGGCCGCAGATACGGCGATATCTTTTCATACATATCCCCGGGCAGATATCCCAGAGACTCCCCGGCTTCGATCGCGGGCCTGGTCAGAATGATCCTGCGGACCTCCTGGTTTTTAAGCGCCTCTACCGCGCACGCCATTGCCAGATAAGTTTTGCCTGTGCCCGCCGGCCCTATACCGAACACAATATCGTGCTCTTTTATAGCGTCGACATAATCGCGCTGGCCCGGCGTCCGAGGCCCGACCGTTTTAGCCAGCTGCGGCCTCATTGAATGTGAGAACGCGGCCTGGGAATCAAGGGAACGGGTCCTGTTTCCTGTTTTAGATCTGTTTTTTTTCATATTGACGTAAGCCTCCGCGCGCGCCTGCCGCGGCGCTTCAATATCCATATCGCTCAATAAAGACTCTATAAATAACTGCGCGCGGCCGATATTATTCTGCGCGCCTGATATCTTCAGGAATTCGCCGCGCAGCGTTATTTTAACCTTAAACTGGCGGGAAATATCCTTGATATTCGCATCATGCAGCCCGAACAAGGACTGGGCCTGGTCCGTGCTCCTGATCCTGATCTTACGTTCCACTATTCCGTCTTTTCCGCTGCGGGAATCCTCAACGTCTTCCCGGGATAAATACTGTCAGGGCTCTTTAAAACATCCCTGTTCGCGTCATAGATCGCGGTCCATTTATTGATAGAGCCATAAAATTTAAGCGATATTTTCTGAAGGGTGTCATTATCCTGTACCTTATATTCCTCGAAAACAGGCGCATCCGGCTCTGAAGGCTGCTCAGCCGGAACGGCCTGCGCAACAGGTTCCAGCGGCGCATTCGCTGCGGCCGCGGGGGAGGTTCTATCATTTAAACGGCGCGATTTCCCGAAAGACAACAGTTCCAGTTCCAGAACCTTGACCTGACGGGTTGTCTTCCGGTCTTTGATATCATCGCGCGGCACATCGCCTTTGATCCTGCCCCTGTTTCCTGTCGACAGGTCCTGGTCGGGACGATCCTGCTGGATCTCGTAGCTCCTCATAACACAGCCGGAAAACAAAAAAAACGCGATAACCGCGAAAAGAAAAGGTTCCGATCCTCTCATTAGTATCCTCTATTTTTTACGAAGCGAAATACCGACTTCGGCAAGCTGTTTGGGATCGACTTCGGACGGCGCGCTGGTCAAGGGACATCCCGCCTTGGCGTTCTTAGGGAACGCTATGACTTCGCGGATGCTATCCTGGCCGGCTATGATCGCCAGGAGCCTGTCTATACCGAACGCGAAACCTCCGTGCGGAGGCGCGCCGAACTGGAACGCCTCCAAAAGGAATCCAAAACGCTTTTGTATATCTTCAGGCGCCAGACCTATCAAATTGAAGATCTTCTGCTGCAGCGCCTGATCGTGGATCCTTATCGAACCTGAACCTATCTCTGTGCCGTTCAAAACGAGGTCATAAGAACGTGACCGGGCCTTATCAGGCGCGGAATCAAGGAGCGCGATATCGTCGGCGTGAACGTTGGTGAAAGGATGATGTTCGCTGTCCCAGCGCTTCTCCTCCTCGTTCCATTTGAACATCGGGAAATCAACGACCCACAAAAAAGCGAATTCCGTGTTCCATTCCTCGCGCATATCGGGTTTATCCGACTTGTGCTTAGCCATCGCGTCGGCATAGGTCATACGGGGGAACGGGATCTTAAGCTCCACGCCTTTAAGCTCCTTGAAAATCGCGTGCATCAATTCCTCAAATAACGGGTAGATATCCTCTTCCGTGATGAATGACATCTCGAGGTCAAGCTGCGTGAATTCAGGCTGGCGGTCAGCGCGGAGATCTTCGTCGCGGAAACATTTGGCGATCTGATAATAGCGCTCTATACCTGAAACCATAAGTATCTGCTTGAATAGCTGCGGCGACTGCGGCAGCGCGTAAAATTCCCCGGGATTCAGACGCGAGGGCACTAAATAA
>JBAYMQ010000090.1:0-5240 GCA_041663465.1 Candidatus Omnitrophota bacterium
AACCCGGGATACGGGCCTTCGGCGATCTCAAGCATCTTGTTCCTGTCGCCTATAAAATCGAGTTTGTGTCCGCCAAGGCTAAGTATCCTGTCGCCGGCTTTGAGAATAAATGTTCCCACATCCCGGCCTTGCGGAGTATACACGGAATATCTGACCTTCCCTCTGGCCACAAAGATCAGTTCCAATCTCGGTTTTTCAACCGGTGTCGGACAATGCGCCTTCCCAAGATCACCTTTTGCCGGGGATTTTGTGCCGATGCCCAGGGCGAATTCAGGCTTAGTAATAACGCGATACTTGTCAAATTCCACGTTATTCCGCAATATTAACGCGTGCGCCATCCAATCGCGTCCGGAATCAGGAATGATCTCGGGCGTAAACGTTTTATCGCGGTTTTCATCGTAATCCAGGATGCTCGCGCTGGTAACAACGGGAAGATATTTGGTTTGATAAACGATCGACACGACAGAACGCTTAACCGCCGTGATGGACCTGTACGAGGTAAGGATTGTGGCGAGATCTCCGGCCGACAGGTCGACGCCGGCATGCATCTTTTGAGTATCGTATAAACCAAGCCTGATCTTGCCCGATTCCACGTAGATCACATCCTGCGCCGGCGGCCCGTACGTTCCAGGATAATATTCCTGCCCCGGCAAGAGCTCAACAACCTCAAGCTGTATCGGCAATCCGGCGGGCTCACGCATAATTCCGCGCTCGTTTTTGCGCGCAACAACTGCCTGAGTTCCGCCGTTATCATCAATGATCGCTTCTCCGAACGCGAGTTTCTTTTTATCGCCGCCGTCATTAATATTACCGGCAGGCTCCAAATCTTCCGCCACGGTAGAAAATGGAGCCTGCTTACCGGTAATAAAATTTAAATCAGGGGTTAAAACAGATAGGATAAATACGAGGGAAGAAATTTTTATACTACGCTGCGGCACTGATAATTGTATAGCGCTGTTAAGTTCCGGAGGCCCGCGCACAACCTGCACTGTATCCAGCATCAAGGCAATGTCATTATGTCCCATAGTATCAAATTTACCGGTCAACTCCATTTTTATGCGGCTAGAACGCGGCGATACTTTCAAAAATTTCATTAGGGCGGAATACCCGTTAACGATAGCGGCCGCCGCGGGCGTTTCATCTTTTGTCATAGGCCGGTTTATCCCGGTATTCATATACGGCACGCGGCGAGTTTTACTGCTCAAGAACATTATGACAATAGCGCCGAATTCTTGGACTCTCTCGAGATACACGCGCAGCGCCGCGCTTAAACCATTCAAAGCCTTCCGCTTTAATCCGATGCCGTTAGCGCCGCCGTCTTTAACCCCCAGCACATCGTTACCCATTTTGATAAACGATTGCTGTTTGGCATGGTCGGTTACTTCGGTGTACAACCGCGCCGACGATTCTGTCCCGGATAACCTGATGCAGAACCAGTCCCCAGATCCGAATACCACCTTAACCCCGTCAAGGGTGATAACATCCACGACCTTATGGCTGATCCCCAGTTCTTGCAGCTTCTTGACAATGGACATGTCCGCGATGACGACTTTAGCCGCCTGTTCCGCTTTAGCGGTCTTGATCAGTGTTTCAGTCTGGGATTTAAGCGCATCCGTCAGTTTAACGGTCTTTCTGTCATAGAAGAACTGCTTGCCGATAATCTGCTCGATCTCCGCCTTGTACGCGCTCAAGCTCTTGCCGGTCGCGGCGATCATCCACAATACCATCATATCCATTACGATACCGTCATCCCAGCTTTGTTTCATGAACGGTTTTACTCCCACGTGCGCCGACTCTTCACCTGCTACCAGATAATCTTTATTCTCTTTAACCGCGCCTTCTACGAACCATTTAAATCCTACCGACAACTCATCAAGCGGCAATCCGGCGTATTCTGTAACCGCGTTCACGAAGTTCGAAGTCGCTACGGTCTTGCCTATCCTCGTCCCTTCAACAAGCTTCGGGTTGGTTGTTTTTAAGAAGTACACCAGCATGCCCATGAACTCATTCGCCGATATCTCTTTACCGCCGAAGTCGATCAATCCGAATCTATCCGCGTCGCCGTCAGTCGCAAGACCGATACGGGTGGTTTTTGCCTGTACCATAGCCGTGAGATCTTCAATGCTCGCCTTTTCGGTCGGGTTCGGCGCGTTATCCACTTCCATAAAAGTGTTATCGCGGTTATTGGTATGCACCAGCTTGTAGAACTTGCGGCCGGTTTCCGCTTCAAGCGCCCGGGATATGACGATCCAATATCGCACTGATGTGCCCTGCATCGGATCCAGATAGACCTGGAAGTCTTTATGTTCCTTAATATAGCTGACAATAGAATCCCACGCGCCGATCTCTTTGAAGTTCTTGATCAGATAGCCGTTCACATATGCGTTAAGCACATCCTGCAGATCCAATTCTTCTATAGCGCCCGCTGTTTTGGCTTCCGCGTACTCCACATAGCTATACTCGGAGGCTTTATTCGCGGCTAAGGATATGGCGTCAGTGATGGATTTATCCGCCGCGCCGCCATGGCTGGGCGAATACTTGAACCCGTCATCGATATACTTATTGTGGGACGCGGTCAGATTGATAACTCCGGAGATGGCTTCATTGCTGGAGCTGGCTAAATAGGCCAGAGCAGGTGTCGGGGTAGGTTCGCTGATGACGATCTTAACCGGGATACCATTGCCGGATAAAACTGAGGCGATATCCTTGGCCCATTCGGCGTTATGGCCTCTGGGATCGAACCCGATAAGGATCGCTCCGGTCAACTTCGCTTCTTTATAATAATCCGCGACGCCTTGCGCCGCGCGTCTGATATTATCTATGGTGAACTCAGGCGCTTTACCGTCTACGGAGATCCACTTGCCTCTCCATCCGCTGGTCCCGAAGGATATGCTTACGCCCGTCTGGGCAAGCCGGATGTGTTTGATGATCATGCGCGTCATGACGATGGCGCCGTCTTTGCGATCCGCCTTGTCTTCTATCTTAACCAAAGCTCCAATCATCAACTTGACATTATTCAGGATCAATTTATCATCCTGAATACCGATAGACCCTCTTTCAACTTTGATTTCAAATTCCGAGTCCGGATTCACGACTTCGGCGTTAAGATCTATCTTTTCGCCCGTCTTATTTTCGATTTCAATGGTTCCGGTCAGCTTTGCGTCTTTTAACAATACCGGGGCGCCGATGATCGTCAAGCCAGATAAACCGGCGACGCTTGCTTTGCCGAAGGCAGAGAGAACATTGTCGACATCGGTATAAAAATCATCCTTAAGATCAAATTCCGGAGGCACCGCGCCGCGAATATTATCCTTTAGCATCCAGCTATCAGGATCCAGGGAGTAATAGTCGCTGTGCGCCTGGAACCAATGATCGGATGCGGATTTAATGGGAGTAAAGAACCGCGACCGTTCTTCGACGCCTACGTTTACAATACGTAAAACTTTATCGATGTTATTTTTGGCGAGGATCTCACGAACGCGGGGATCGGAGCTGGTGGCGAAGAAATTATGCAGATTTATCATGCAGGTGCCGATAGGCCCTTCCAACTGGATATAATCTTTTTTATCCTTGCCCTGTTTGACCGACGCGATAAGATCCGGGGCGAATAATTCGTATAAACCGGGCAGGTTATCCTTGAAGACTGTTGCCGCGAGATCTTTATTGATCCTGGAGATAAGATCGTAATTGATAAGAACAATATTGGTATTGAAATACTGTTTGCCCGCCTGACCCTTGCTCAAGCCCATATCCTCAAAGAGTTCCTGTTGTTTATTGCTCTTCGCCGAGGCTAATTCAAGCATCCGTACCCGGCTCATCTTGCCGTCAGGAGTCAGGAATTCAACTCCTATCTGGCCGCCCTTACGATCAATGCCGGTCTTGGTCGTGGAAATCATCACCAGGGGCACGTTCTGTTTTATCATCCATTCAAGTATATAATGATGCGGCATATTATTGGTGCCATCGCCGTTATAGAAAGCCACGATTGTCGGTTTGTCCGAAGGAATGAACTCAAGAGACTCTCTCAGGAAAGAAAATCCCAGCTCGCCGTGGCTGCCTGAACCCTGATAATTATTGCTGAATTTCCCGGTTTCCTTTTCAATTCCGGGATAAAACGGCCCCTGAAGGATCTCTACAGCGACATTCAGGTCTTTAAGCACTTCCCCGTAAGTACGGGCATTCGTCTCTTTATTTAAAATATCCGGCAGATAAGTCTGCGCGAGCAATCTCTCATAAGAAGGACGGGAATCAGAACTGACCGTGGGTTTGAATACTACTGTTCCGCGATACTTGTTCCGCTTTATTTCGCTGATAAGTCTCAAAAGCTTGATCTCCGCGACGCTGATGAACATTTCCTGGCCGCCGATGCTAACCTTCTCAAAACCCAAATCTGTTCCTTTCGCGCCCAACACATCTCTGGCCCAGATACGTTTAACATAACTGCCGCGCTTAACGTTTGAGCCTAAGCCGGCGTCCAAACCGCACATCCAGAGGATATACTCGGCGTCGGAAGGTTCGGCCGTCATTTCTTCGCGGATCCCGGTACACTCTCTCGCGCCCATATACTCGGATCGGGCGGCGTCATCTTTCAGCATCGCTGACGGATAGAAATTCCCGTTATTCGCGCCGTCGTTGATGATCAACGGCTTTTCTTCCGCCTGGCCTGTCTTGCTGGCTTTGTATTTTCTCACCAGCGTCCTGTAGTAATCCTGGAATGTGGATTTTATGTTCCGTTCATTTAATAAACCGTCTAAAACCTGGTCTTCGGTCTTTTCAACCGGGGGCTCTGTTTTGGCAGTGCTTTTCTCGTCTTTTTTAACGGAAGGCTCTTCTTTTTTGATATCCTCTTTACGGGCGGGCGCGTCTTTACCCGGCAGGAGGGCAGTCGTGATGGTTTTCTTCCAGGTCCCGTATTTCAACATCTTCACGAATATGACATACGGCAGCATATAGAAAATTTGACGCAGGCTCATCCCGTAGAGATGCCCGTCCTTATCCACGAAAGTGTCATAAGCGTACATCCCCGTAATGAATACTATAGACGCGAGCAGATACGGCAGAAGGATAATGGCGCCGCTCAAACTCATGGTTGAGATACCGAGCAGGCAAGAGAGAATCCCGAGGCTTCCGACTACCGCCATCAACGGGAAGCCTTTTTCGCTGAACTTCTGCAGAAGCATGGTTTCATCATACCTTCTGCCTTTGTTCCAGCCTCCTAATGCCGCGTCCTTCTGCGAACG
>JBAYMQ010000091.1:0-5213 GCA_041663465.1 Candidatus Omnitrophota bacterium
CAAGGGCAAGGTCGACAAGTTGAATACGGAATTAAAGCTTCAGTATTTCAGGCAGCGCCATGAGATGATCGATAAGAATATCAGGGAGTTGTTCTGCGCGCGGCTTGCGTTCAAATAACAGAGGAAATATGTCCAACGCGATCAGGAATGGAATCGTCGTAGCGGTGCAGGGCCCGGTTGTCGACGTGAAATTCGAATCGGATGAATACATCCCGGCGATCCTCGAAAACGTCAATGCCAAGACCGTTGACGGTAAACGGGTCGTGCTTGAAGTCGCGGAGCACCTGCCGGGCAATATCGCCCGCTGCATAGCCATAAACTCGACCTTTAACCTTCAGCGCAATACGGTCGCTGTGCCTGCCGGGCAATCGATCTCGATCCCCGCGGGCGATACTCTGTACGGCAGGATCATCAACGTTTGGGGCGAGCCGATCGACCAGAAGGGAGATCTGCCTCCGGGAGAACGGCTTCCCATACGGCCTCCGCGCGTCGGGCAGAGGTTGTCGGCGAAAGGCAAAGCTGAAAAATTCGAGGTCCTCGAAACGGGCATAAAGATCATCGATCTGCTGTTCCCTATGGTCAAGGGGTCGAAAAGCGGTTTGCTCGGGGGCGCCGCTCTCGGTAAAAGTATCCTGACCCTGGAGATAATACATAATGTCGTGCGAAAAAGCTCCGGCGCCTGTATTTTTGTCGGCGCGGGCGAGCGGATGCGCGAGGGCAACGATCTGTATTTCGAGCTTGAACACCGTAATATTCTGTCTAAAACGTGCCTCATTTTCGGACAGATGAACGAACCGCCGGGCGCGCGTTTCAGCGTCGCGTTTTCCGGGATCACCCTGGCTGAGTCCATCCAGCGTAAAAAGCAGGATGTTCTTTTGTTCGTCGATAATGTTTTCCGTTTTCTTCAGGCGGGTTCGGAGATCTCCAGTTTGCTCGGGCGGCTCCCGTCAGAAACCGGGTACCAACCCACGCTTATTTCGGAAGCGAGCGAGTTCCACGAGCGGATACGGTCGCAGAAAGATACCGGATCATCCATTACCTCCGTCGAAGCGGTTTATATCCCGGCGGACGACCTTACCGACCCGGCCGTTGTCACGATTTTCGCTTTTTTGGATTCCATCATGGTCCTTTCCCGCCAGCGTATCCAGCTTGGTTTGTATCCGGCTATTGATCCTTTGTTGTCATCCAGCGCCAACCTCGATATAGATATTGTCGGGGCTCATCATTACGGCATATCCCAGGAAGTCATCCGTATCCTGCAACGGTACGAGGAGTTGAGGCGTATCGTTATGGTTATCGGCATTGATGAACTTTCCGCGGCGGATCGCACGACCTATGAGAGGGCCCGTAAATTGCAGAATTTCCTGACGCAGCCGTTTTTCGTAGCCGAAGCCTACACCGGGAAGCATGGCGAATATGTGACTATCCAGCAGACCGTGGACGGGTGCGAGAAGATCATCTCCGGGCATTATGACCGCAAGCCCGAAGGAGATTTTTATATGATAGGTTTGGCGCCGTAAAAAGACCAAAGACCGGCTTACCAAGGAGGGCGTTATGCAAAAAGCTTCCCGGCGTATAGGAGAGATCCTTATCGCGGATGGTTTTATTACCGAGGCGCAGTTGCATGACGCGCTGATGGAACAGAAGGTCACCGAAAAGTTCGTGGGTATGATCCTGAAAGAAAAAGGCGTGGTAACCGACCACGATCTGACGGCCGCGCTCGCAGAGCAGTTCGACATTCCTTTTGTGGATTTGCATAGCGAGTATATAGATATGGAGCTGGCGCGCAAGTTCACCAGCTCGCTCATCGTGGATCATAAATGTTTCCCTCTCAAGGTGGAGGAGAACCGGGTAGTGTTCGCCATTATTAACCCGCTTGATGTGGTGGCTTTGAGCAGGATGGACGAGGAATCGAACCCGCGGTCTGTGGATTATGTGATTGTTACCGAAACCGATATGAGTGAGGTTATAGATCAGTACCGCACGTATGTCAGCCAGAGCATTCAGCGTTTGCTCCGGCGCAAACCAACTGACGGGAGTTCAGCGTGATCAAAACTGATGCGCTCATCTATAGCGCGTTGCAAAGCAATGCCTCCATAGATAAGAACGCGCTTAAAGAAGCAGTCAGGATCGCCGAGGAGAATAATGAACCGCTGATCACGGTTTTGAAGCGGGTCAGGATAATTTCCGAATCAGACGGCCTTGATATCCTGGCGCGCGGCCTGGGAATACCCCGCATCGAATTGCGCGGCACGCCTTTGGATAAACAGGTCATCGATAAAGTCCCTTCTAAAATAGCGCATTATTATAAATTCATTCCGGTTAAGGCCAACGAGCACACGTTGACTGTCGCGGTCAGTTTGCCTCTGGATATCAAGACGCAGGATGAGATCCGCACGCAGCTAGGATTATCCATTGAGATGGTGCTGGCGCCCGCGGATGATGTTGATGAGGCGCTCAGACGGTATTACGGCCTGGCCGCGGAGACCCTGGGCAGGATGTCCAGAGTCCCGGCTTCGGAAGAATCAATGACCCGCGGCCGGCAGCAGGAAAAGGTCGAAGACATCGAGAAGCTGGCGGAAGATGCCTCGATCATACAGCTTGTCAACCAGTTGATCCTTGAGGCGTTCCGCAAGCGGGCGACCGATATCCATATCGAGCCGTTCCGCGACAAGGTCAGTATGCGTTACCGCGTCGACGGCATCCTTTACGACGCCAATGTCCCCATGGACATCAAGAATTTCCTGCATCCTATTATTTCCCGTATCAAGATCATGTCCAACCTCAATATCGTCGAACGCCGGTTGCCCCAGGACGGCAGGGCGGTTGTGAAGGTCGCGGAGCATGTGCTTGACCTGCGCATTTCCACTATTCCAACGCCCTTCGGCGAATCCGTGGTGATCAGGATCCTGCCTACGCAGATGCTTTTCAGCCTTGAAAAACTCGGGCTCGATAAGGTCGGCATCAGGATTTTTGAGGGGCTGATCCGAAAACCGCACGGCATAGTTTTTGTGACCGGCCCAACAGGCGGCGGAAAAACAACGACCCTGTACGCCTGTCTCAGCAGGCTTAATACTAATGACCGTAAGATAATTACGATCGAAGATCCCATTGAGTATGAAATGTCGGGTATTACCCAGATACAAGTCCAGCCGGAGATCGGCATGGATTTCGCCAGGGGTTTGCGCAGCATACTTCGCCACGATCCCGATGTTATAATGGTCGGAGAGGTCAGGGATCTTGAAACCGCCGAGATCGCCATTCGCGTCGCGCTTACGGGGCATCTTGTTTTTTCCACGCTGCATACCAATGACGCGGCAAGCGGCATCTCCCGGTTGGTCGATATAGGATTGGAACCGTATTTGGTGATATCCAGTGTCGAAGCGTTTATCGCGCAGCGGCTCATCCGTATCGTTTGCCCATCCTGCAAATATGAGGATATCAGCGCGCCGAGAGAACTCAAAGAGATCATCGCCCGTGAATCCGGTTTGCAGAAAGCATCTGACGTGAAGATCTACCGGGGCAAGGGGTGCCCTAACTGTAATAATACCGGGTTCCTGGGCAGGACCGCCATATACGAGATCCTGCTTATCGATGAAACTATAAAGGACCTTGTTCTTAAAAAAGCCCCTGCCAGCCAGCTGAAACGCGTAGCTATATCGCACGGTATGCGTACTTTGCGCCAGGACGGCTGGCAAAAGGTTCTCGCGGGTTTATCGACGCCTGAAGAAGTCATGAAAGTTACGGGTGTCGAGGAACCGCAGGGATCCCAGGCGCGTATCGACACGACGACGTCCGAACAGGTTATTGAGGCGACTGAAACAACCGCGCTGTCCGCGAATAACAGGGTTTATGACAGGCTGCCGGAGCGGGTCAATATCCGGTACAAGGTTTTTGGTTCCAAAGAAGGGCTGGCGCAGCGCGGTATTACGTCCGAGGAATTATCGCGCACCAAGAATATTTCGGCGGGGGGGCTGCTTTTCATCGGGCATGAACCGCCTCCCGATGTCGGAGCGGTATTGGAATTGTCCATAGAGCTTGAGCCCGGCGAGGAGCCGATCGAATGTTTATCGCGGATCGTTCGTTCGCAAGAGATCGACCAGCGCACGTTTGACATCGCGGTATGTTTTCTCGATCTGACCGGCGCACAGCGTGCGCGGCTCGAGAAATATATCCAAAAGTAAAAGCGCTAAATTAAAAAATATGCCTACCTATTATTACAAAGCGAAAAAAGGCCCTGACGAATTGATCGACGGCAAGATCGTAGCCCAGTCCGAGAAGGAAGTCATTGAAAAGATCAGCGCTATGGGATATTTGCCGGTGCATCTGCGCCTGGAATCCGATCAGGCGGCGGCCGCGATTGTGTACTCAGGTGAAGTTGAACGTGTCCGGATCCCGGGGCAGGTGATCACTTTGTGCACGAGGCAATTAGCCAGTTTGCTTAAAGCGGGAGTCCCGATCCTCAGGGCCCTCGCCATAATTTCCGAGCAATCGGATAATACCCAGCTCAAAACGGTGATTTCGCATATCCATCGCGCGGTCAAAGAAGGCTCGCCGTTTTCTTCCGTTCTTAACCGTTATCCTTCGGTATTCCCTCCGTTATATATCGCTATGGTCAGGACGGGGGAAGATTCCGGAGCGCTCGCAGAGGTTTTGTTCCGTATATCGGAATATCGCAGGACGCAGGAGGATATGCTTTCGCGGTTCCGCATGGCCATGGTATATCCCGTGCTTATGGCGCTTGTGGGGCTTGGCACTATAATTTTCATGCTTTCTTTTGTTATGCCCCGGCTGGCTGGGATCTACTCGACCATGGGGCAGCAACTGCCGTTGCCTACGCGGATACTGATCGCGGTCAGTTCATTTATGCAGCATTGGTTCGCGGTTGTTCTTTTTTTAGCGGGAGTCGGGGCGTTGATCATATGGCGGCAGGCACAGACCAAGGCAGGCAGGATGATCACGGGAAGAATAGTTTTGCGGCTGCCGCTTTTCGGGCCGCTTATTTACAAGTCTGAACTGGGCAGATTCTGCAGGACCCTGGAACTTTTACTTCACAGCGGCCTGCCTATCCTTCGCGCCTTGACTATCACGGTTCCCGTTCTTGAGAATGAGGTCATCAAACAGCATTTGTCCCGCAGTTATAAAGATCTTGAACAGGGAGGAAGCTTCAGCACGAGCCTCAAGAATTCCCGCATGATACCGCCGTTCATGTC
>JBAYMQ010000092.1:0-5129 GCA_041663465.1 Candidatus Omnitrophota bacterium
ATTCGCGGAGGTTTTGCCGGGATTAAAGAATAACCGTATTGCTTTATTGCGGAGAACACATGAATAAGGGGATGTCAGCCGCGCTACTGGCTGTAGGGGTTATCCTTATAGTTGCAGGGTTTAACGCCTCTCACTCGTTTAGTTCCGGCGTTTCGCGTTTTTTCACGGGTGCGCCCACAGACAAGTCCCTGTGGCTGTTGATAGGCGGATTGGCCGCCTGCATAACCGGGTTAACAGGTTTAGCCCGAAAATAGGCATGAATGCGAGAAAACAGATCTTATGTTTTCTAATGGCAGGGCCTTTGGTCGGCGCGATCGACTTCGGCGTTTATTACTTATTGATCCGCTTTGCGCCATTCAGCCTGGCGAAAGGAATTTCTTTTACGTGCGCGGGTATCGCCGCGTACCTGCTTAATAAATATTGGACATTCAGCCGCAACGAGACGTCGTACGCTGAAATTGGCAGGTATGCATTCATTAATTTCCTGGCATTAGGGATTAATGTCGTGACAAATCAAAGTATCCTCAACGCGTGGCCCGGGGCAGTTCTTCTTGCTTTACTCATTGCCACAACGGTAACAAGTGTTTTTACATTTATTTGTTTTAAATGGTGGGTTTTTAGGACCATATTGCAAGAGAGCATTTATTTTATGTGGTGGCAATGGTTTCCCTGGAGATTTTTAATAAAGCACGCCGCGCTCAAACAGGGTTTTTTAGATCCTTTTAAAATTCTGTCTCAATTACAGAAGTTTGCGCAACCCTCAGAGGTAGCGGCTCCGTTGGAATTGTTGCGTTCCGGTGTTGTTCTGCACGCCCGTGGTCTGATCAATAGTTTAGCTATTCAGCATAACCTTGACTGGGTCTGGCCGTACTGGGTCGAATGTCAATATAACCCCCGGAACGACGCGTTTATCCCGCGGTCTTTCTCATTGACCCAGATTAATCTCACTCATAGAAATTGGACGGCTTTGGGTATTCCCGACGGCCTTGACTTCCCTCTTGTAGATCCCCGCGGGCTTATTACACCTTTTTTCGATGGCTGGTCTATTGATGTTTGGATTATCCCGCAAGATGGAGCGCCGTTGATCCCGTCGCGCAGCCCCGGCGTATCGCAAACGATAGGTTTTGATGACAGCCTCTGGGTGATCACCGAGTCAAAACTTGCTCAGTTAAAGCTTCAATTGAAAGCGCGCGTTATAGGTTCAGCTCAAGCGCCTCTCTGCCGGATTATGATGACGGGATATGCTCAAGCGGGTGCCAGGTTGGTTGTTTCTTTGAGGCCGTATAACCCCGAAGGTATCAGTTTTATAAACAGTATCAGCTTGCTTAAAGATTCGCCGGGCTGGCAGGTGAACCGGGACAAATTCGTCCATTTCGATAAGCCTCCCGATCGATTTGTATTCTCAGATTATCATCGAGGCGATGTCTATAGCCGTTTGTCATCGCTGGAAAATGAAAAAGAAGTAGTATGCAGCGTCGGCATGGCGAGCGCTGCCGCGTTATATGTATTGGAACCAGGGCAATCTCGGGAAATCACCATTACGGTGCCGTTAACGAAAAGCAAAATAGAAAAAGAATTATATGTGAGTTATGGGGAAGCGGCCCGGTTGGCGTGGCAGAATAGCATTCAAGGCGCGTGTTCATTGCAGATTCCGGATCCTCATTTCCGGTTTCTTTATGAAGCAGCCATTCACACCATGGTTCTGCATTCACCCAAGGAAGTGTACCCCGGGCCTTATATCTACAGAAGGTTCTGGTTCCGCGACGCCGCTTTTATATTAAATGCAATGTTATCCGCCGGGATTGCGGAACGCGTCCGGCGGGCGTTGGATTGTTTCCGTTTTCGTCAGACACCCCAGGGATATTTCCTTTCTCAAGAAGGCGAATGGGATTCAAACGGCGAGGCCTTGTGGATCATGCGCCGGTATTGCGAGATGACAGGAAATGTCCCGCCAAAAGAATGGAAAGAATCTATCTATAAAGCAGGGAAGTGGATTTATAAAAAGCGTTTATCCGGGAAGGTCCTTTCCCCTCATGCGGGTTTATTGCCGTCGGGTTTCAGCGCCGAGCATTTGGGCCCGAATGATTTTTATTATTGGGATGATTTTTGGGCTGTCGCGGGTTTAAAGGCAGCTGCTTTTTTGTGTGTTGCCTACAAGGATAATGATGGCGCAGTTAATTTCGAACGGGAGTCGCGCGCTTTTCTGGAGAGTATAGATCAAAGTTTAAAGAAAACAAGCGACCGTTTAAAAAGGCCCGCGATGCCGGCGTCTCCTTATCGCCGGTTGGATTCCGGCGCGATCGGCTCTTTGGTTGCCGGCTATCCGCTTCGGGTTTTCGAACAGAATGACCCGAGGATCCTGGATACCGCCGACTTCTTGATAAAAAATTGCCTCGTTGACGGAGGTTTTTTTCATGATATGACCCATTCCGGGATTAATCCGTACCTTACGTTACATTTAGCTCAAGCGCTTTTGCGCGCCGGGGATTCCCGGTACTTTGGTCTGGTCACGGCAGTGGCGGGTCTGGCGTCCCCTACGGGGCAATGGCCTGAGTCCATACATCCCCGCACCGGCGGCGGATGCATGGGAGACGGGCAGCATGTGTGGGCCGCGGCGGAATGGGTTATGATGATCCGGAATTGTTTTGTCCGCGAAGAAGATAACAGATTAATATTATGTTCTGGGATTCCCCGGATATGGTTGGAAGAAGGTCAACCTATCTCATTCGGGCCTGCGCCGACAAGTTTCGGGAATATCCAGATTTCCATGAAACCTCAAGGGCCGAATGTCCATGTCGAATGGCGGGGGCAGTGGCACTCGAAAGAACCCCCGATCGATATCCTGTTCCCCGGCCTTAAGGGTGTAAGAATTCAGCCAGGGACGAATTCTCTTGAATTGCAGTATGGGGCGGATCAATGATGCAAGCCCTTGCCGCCGGATTCAGGGATTTTATCACATTAAATCTCGGGAAAAGAATTTACCCGCAAGAGATCGAGGATTTTTATAAAAGCGTTGCCCCGGTTAAAGAGATGTGCGTTTTTACTGTTTCCGGAATGGGAGGCGGAAGGGGGGCGAAAGTTCTGTGGGCTGTTATCCAGCCTGATCTGGATAAATTCAGGGAATTCAGCGAGGTCAATCTGCGCTCCGTGCTTAAGGAGAGAGTTGATAATGCTTCATTGTCGCTGCCTTTTTATAAAAGGCTTAAAGGTTTTACTATTACGCTGGAGGATCTCCCACATACCCTCTTCGGGAGTTTAATAAGAAATGCGGTTAAGATAATATATGAACCGAGGGTTATTGCGGGGATAGAAGGCGCTCTTCCTGTATCAGGAAAGCTGTCGGCAGATGACAGTTTGTTGATAGTATCCACGGGCGGTATAAAAATATTGGAGTGTCTAAAGGCGCAAAGTGTTGTTAGAAAGCCGATTATTCTCGAAGATTCTTTAGAGCTGGATCTTGGAATAGATTCATTAGGCAGGATAGAGCTTGCTTCGCGCCTTGAGCTGGCTTTTAATGCCGTTATAAAAGATGATGCGATATCGAGAGCCTTTAGCGTAAAAGATCTTATATTGGGAATAACGGATGCGTTGAGAGGCGCGAAAGCCGTCTCCCCCGGGGGCAGAGGAGGATCATTAGGGGCGGGTTATTGGAAAGAACATTTACAGGTTCTGCCTAAAAAAGCGAATTTGGATCTGCTGGAATTGGGTACCGGTTTTTTTGCCTGGTTGTTTCGATTCAGTTTAACAGCCGTAGACTGTTTTATCTGCAAATTGTTTTTTAATATTAAAGCGGAAGGCGCGGAGAATGTGCCTAAAGAAGGAGCCTATATTATATTTGCCAACCACTCGAGTTTTCTCGACGGGCTTGCCATCGGCGCTTCTTTGCCGCGCAGGCCGGTATTCCAGCTTTTTTACTTCGTTTTCGGGCCGTATTTATTCAGGCCGTTTTTGAAATCACGCCCATTAATGAATCTTGTAAAGATGGGGCGGTTTATCCCTCTTGATTTTTCAACGCATTTTCTCGAGGCGCTGCGCAGCAGTTATTTTGTATTAGACCATGGTAAGGGTTTATGTTTCTTCCCGGAAGGGCTGCGCAGCAGCACGGGGAAAATAGGGAAATTCAAAAAAGGGTTCGGTGTTTTGGCTAAGGAAACGGGGGCAATGCTTGTGCCTGTGGCTATAGAAGGCGCGCATGAGGCATGGGCGAGTACGGCGAAGTATCCCCAATGGCACCCGATCAGAGTGAGATTCGGCAAACCTCTTCTCCCTGAAGATCTGGAAAAGGAAGGGTTTTCCATGGGTGCGCAAAACTGTTACGACGCGATATGCGTCGCGGCTCGAAAAGAGCTCATAAAATTAAAGGATCAATAATGAGAATTCTCATGATGACAAATACCTATTTCCCGGTCGTTGGAGGGCTAGAGCAATCGATCTATTCTTTTAGCGAAGAATTCAAGACTTTGGGGCATGAGGTTTTGATCGTAACGCCGGCGTTTAAGGAGATGCCGGCAGAGGAACAGGGTGTTATTCGCATAGCCGCCATAAGAAAATTTAGCGGAACTCTTTTTTCCCTCAATTTTCCTGTCTCAGGGCTCTTAACGCATCTAATGAAAGAATTTTCCCCGGATATAGTGCACAGCCATTGTCCATTTTTTATGGGAGATTTTGCGTTACGCCTCAGCCGGCAGCATGCCATCCCGCTTGTATTTACGTATCACACGATGTTCGAGCAATATGTGCATGATTGGCCGGTGCAGAATGAGGGGGTTAAACGGTTTATCGTCAAGCTCGCTGCCGGATATGCTAATTTCGTGGATCGCGTGATCGTTCCCACTGAGAGCGTGCAGGAGATCCTGCTTAAACGAGGCGTTAAGACTCCCATGGAAGTTGTGCCGACAGGTATAGATCTGAACCGCTTTTCAAAAGGAGATCGGAATGGTTTCCGGGAGCGGAATCAAATTCCTCCTGATGCTTTAGTGATCGGACATGCGGGGCGGCTCGCTCCCGAGAAGAATCTCGGGTTTTTGACAAATTGCATGGTGGAGGTTTTGAAAAAAGATGAGAGGGTGCATGCTTTGATCGTCGGCCTTGGTCCGTCGGAGAAAGTGATCAAGGATGCTTTTAAACAG
>JBAYMQ010000093.1:0-5120 GCA_041663465.1 Candidatus Omnitrophota bacterium
AAATAGATATTCAAACCGATTACAAGACCTAAACCGAGCAGCATAAGATACGGGGTGTTTTTATTCATCATGGTTATAAATTATACCATCAATAATTTATTCATGCAATTGTAATAACCTGCTGGGGAGTTAAGGGTTGGAACAACAAACCGCGCGCATTACGGAGCAGTGGCGTTAATCGATACAGAAGGCATCACTACGCGGGTCTGAAGCATCTGACGGGGATTATCGACAGAACCGCACGCCTTGGGATCCCCTGCCGGGACACCGGCATCCCAGCACGCGGTAATATTGACATCAACGGTATTGCGCTCCGCAGAAACCGTAAAATTCATGATATTACGGGCGATAGTCTCATTCGCCCCCGGAAGAGCAGCCGTATAATTGTCATAATATAAGATACTATGGGACGTGGAATTAAAACAATACATGATCTGCCTGTCACCCGCGTCCTTAATCCCGTTCAAGGGCACGGTTGAGTCATCATCCACCCAAACCCTCACCGCAGCGGTACAGCCCGCGGGAGCGGTCGTGTTGACCGGGGTATCCACAGGGTCTCCGACAGCCATCCCCATAAACTTGCTCATATGTTCAACCGTATACCCGGCTTCATTGATAACCCGCGACTTGCGCTCGCTTCCCGTAAAAACATTCCGGAAAAATACCTCGATATTGGATATCCCTAACGCGACCAACACAAAAAGCACCAGCGCTATCAAAAGTTCCAGAAGCGTAATAGCGCTCTTCCTATTTGGGCTCTTTCCATGTAACATTAAGGATCACCTTTCGCAACGTCGTATTGACCATGGACGCGTCCGTTACATTCTGGGTCGCGTAAGTGATATTATACTCGACACCGTTATATGTGATATTTGTGCTCTTGCAGACAGAATTATTGTAAAGACAATTATCGATATCCGCGCGCACGGATAAATTAGCGTCCTCGAAAAAGAATTTCGCCACCTCCATGCCCGTAATGCGCGCCCCGCCGTGATACATCAACCGCTTGCTCACCATAAAGAGGCTCGTTATTCCATACATGACAAAAGACAGAATAAGCAACGCTACTATGATCTCCAGCAGCGACACGCCGATTCTGTCTTTAATTATTTTCACAATAAAAAACCGCCCTACTCTGCCGTGGAATTATATGCTTCTTCGCTTGTTTCATTAAAAGACCATGTGCGCCCGTCCGACTGGGTCCTGGTGCCATTGATCGTAAAGGTAGTATTGTCATTGTCTGTTACCACCTTATACTCCCATTTCTTATTACCTGTGGCCGGCAGCAATAAGCGAAGCCTCTCGTTGATCTGACTTTCATTATTAGCTTTAACGTACGTCCCTATTTCCATGCGGTATATCTTCTCGGCCGCGGCAATCAGCTTCAAATTCGCGCGCGCTTCCTTATCAAGAGCTATCTCCGTTGGCCCTCCGAATTGCACGATAGCCAGCGTTATAAGAATACCGATGATAATGACAACGATCACCAATTCCATCAACGTGAATCCCCGCTTCACGCGCCCTTTCGGCATAAGCATAACAACCTCAAACAGTTTAGTAGTTGCCGCTTGTTGACCACTTATCGGATCCATCGGAGAAATCAACCTCCAAAGTAACATTACCAGCTACAGATCCATATGGTTTTTTACCTTCTCCGATACAACGGTCGGCGACAAAAGTTACTTCTCCGGAATCAGCTGCGCCATCCGATGCGGTGTACTTAAAGAAATTCGTATTACGGCACTCTGTAGGGATCGTGCCTGAGGTCGTACCCATACCCAAATGACCGGCATCGCAGTTCTCTGTTCCGTTGAACTCCATCCAGATGGCCGCGCACGACGACCGTAATGCTCCGATAACTGACCTGGCTTCAGCGCCCCTGGATTTTTCAACAGCGGCCTGATATTGAACAATGCCTACGGTAGCGAGAACACCTATGATAATGATAACGATCATAAGTTCGATAAGCGTAAACCCCTTTTTCATGACATGCTCCTTCCGTTGGTTAGGTCAATCCTGATTATATATTAACTGCGCCTTTTGTCAAGCAAGTTTAACCGCTGCCGATTTTTGTCATCTGGAATATCGGCATGAACATGCCGACAACCATTAAACCCACAACAACACCCATAAATATCAGCATCATGGGTTCGAAAAGGGTAAGGATCCTGGCCAGGAACGTCCCGACGTATTCCTGATAGAACGCGTTAATACGCTTGAACATTTGGGAAAGTTCGCCGATCTCCTCACCGATCGTTACCATCTGAACAACCATCGGTTCAAAGAATCCGCTCTGCTCCATGGGCACGCTCAAAGGTTTTCCCGCGCGCACATCTTCCTTGATCTGATGCACGATATCGCCCAGAATGACAGATCCCACGCTTTGCTCCGTAATTTCAAGCGAATACAATATTGGAACGCCGCTTTCCACTAAAGTCGACATCTCTGAAGAGAACCGCTCAACGCACAAAGCCCTGAAGAAATCTCCGAATATCGGCAGTTTGAACAGGAATTTTTCCCATTGCTTGCGGCCTTCCGAAGTTTTAATATACGCCCTGAATACATAAAAACCTGCGACAAGCGCCCCGGCGATCAATAGAATGTACTTGCGGACAAAATCGCTCACCAACAATAATATCTTCGTCGCCGCAGGAAGATCTATATTAAAACCCTTAAAAACCTCCGCGAAGGTCGGAACGATCTTAATAGTCAAAAATAACAGAGCGCCTAAACAACCTACGAGAAGTATTATAGGATAGATCAACGCGGAAACAAGCTTACGTTTGAATTCCGCGTTCCTCTCAAGGTACATTGCCAGACGATCCAGGACAACGGCAAGATTACCGGACGCCTCGCCGGATTCGACCAGATTTATCCATAATTCCGAGAATATTTCCTTATGTTTTTCCAGCGTCTCGTGAAAACTCAAACCCTGCTCCATATCCCGCTGGAGTTTTTTAATGACCGCGTGCAGGCGATGGCTCGTGACCTGCTTCGATATGGTCTCAAGGCTGGCAAGGATCGTGACGCCCGAGCCCAAAAGCGTCGCGAGCTGCCTGCAAAACAGGACCAGGTCTGCGGCGTTGGCGCCCAAATGATGTTTCAGCACGAACGTGGGCCTGCCGGACAATTCCCCCACCGCTTTATTAATATCCTCTTTGCCGGGCGCGGTAATGCTGAGCACCGTTAAATTCATATTCTGCAGGCGGGCGACGAGATCTTCTTCGTTCGTCCCTTCCTCGATACCGGACACTTTCTTCCCCTGGGCATCGCGCGCCACATACATATACCGAGCCATTATGATACTCCTATCGTGATAGAAAGCGCCTCTTCGAACGAAGTAACGCCGGCTTCAGCTTTACGTATCGCTGAATCAAACAATGTCTGCATCCCTCCGGCCACGGCTAAATCGCGGATTTTCATGAATGACGCCCGCTGATTGATCAGTTCCCGGATAGGTTCGTCGATCAACAGGACCTCCCCTATCGCGACCCGCCCACGGTACCCGATCTGATTGCATTTCGCGCAGCCCTTCGGCCTGAACAACAGATCGGATTTGATTTTAATGGACTTCATCTCTTCCGGGGTCGGTTCATACGCCTCTTTACAGTCAGGGCATAGTTTGCGCATAAGCCGCTGCGCGACGACCAGTATCAATGAGGGCGCGATGAGATACGGTTCAATACCTATATCGATCAGCCGGTTAATGGCAGATGGCGCGTCGTTCGTATGCAGCGTGCTTAGAACCAAATGCCCCGTCAGCGCGGACCTCATGCATATCTCAGCCGTCTCAAGATCACGCACCTCTCCGACAAGCATGACATCCGGATCCTGGCGCAAAAAAGACCTCAGCGCTGCCGCGAAAGACAGGCCGATATCGGGCTTCACCTGAACCTGATTTACGCCGTCCAGCTTGAATTCAACCGGATCCTCAACGGTAACTATATTCTTTGAAGGGCTTTTTATCTCGTTCAACATGGCGTATAACGACGTCGATTTTCCGCTGCCCGTAGGGCCCGTGATCAAAATAAGGCCGTAGGGGTTCACCATGGCTTTGCGTATATCCGACAGCTGTTTGGCGTCGAAACCCATCTGGCTCAATGATAAAAGCGTCGATCCCTTATCAAGTATCCTTAATACCGCCTTTTCTCCCCAGATGGTCGGGACTATGGAAACGCGCAGGTCGATGATCCGGTCGTCGATCTTCACCATGATGGCGCCATCCTGAGGCAGGCGTTTTTCGGCGATATCGAGACGCGCGAGGATCTTCACGCGCGAAACCAGCGCCAGATTCAAATGCTTTGCCGGAGACGGGATCTCGTACAGCTTACCGTCAATCCGGTAACGCAGGCTGATCCGCTCCTTAAAAGGCTCGATGTGGATATCGGACGCGCGTTCATTGATGGCCTGCCGTATGATAAGATCCACCAGCTTGACTACGGGAGCTTCCTCAGCGCGAGCGACCAATTTATCAAGGCTTAACTCTTCTTCTAGAGATTCAATGTCTGCCGGCGCTTCGTCCGTCGGGTTCTTGTCATAAGAAGCGTTTACCGCCTGTTTAAGCATACTTTGCTTGCCGTAGAATTCATCCAGGGCTTTTAGAATGTCGGATTTGGTGGCGATAACCAGGTTGATCTCACAGCCGGTCAATTTACGCAGATTATCGATCAACATCAGATCAAGAGGATCCGCTATCGCTACGGTCAACGATTTAAGCGTGTGAGACAAAGGCAGGACATAATTTTTTACGGCAAATTCGTGGGGGATGAAATATTCCAGTTTTTGGTCCGTTGCCGGTTTGAGCTTATCCGTTCCCCAGCCGTAATACGGGATCTCCAACTGTTTTCCGATCACCCGCACGATCTGTTCTTCGGTGACGATCCCGAGTTTTGCAAGCACCTCTCCGAGCCTCCCGCCCTCTTTTCTCTGAAAACTGATAGCCTTATCGAGATCGGCGGGAGTGATGAGCCCCTCTTTTATCAAGAATTCGCCTAATTTAAGATACTTTTCTTTTGACATATTATTTATACCACCGCGTGTATTTAGCGCTCGTCCAGGTTGTTAAGAGATGTGTTAACCGCCTCATGGCGCGTAAAAAGCGTGACCTTATTCGCCTGCGC
>JBAYMQ010000094.1:0-5102 GCA_041663465.1 Candidatus Omnitrophota bacterium
AGAATACTCCCCTTGATTTTCCTTTTTAATATCGGGATAGGTCTGGAAGTAAACAACCACATTGTTCTTAACCGCCCACTTCCTCAACAGGGTAAGCGACCAGCGCATAAACGTGCGCCTTGTATCTCCATACTGTTTCCCGGTTACGCCTATGGCGCGATAGACGTCGTATGGGAAGATACGCAGCTTCTCGGGATGGAATATTCCCGCTTCTTTCAGGACTTTCTCCGCCCCGTCGGAAGCGAACCCCATGTGTAACGCGACAAAATAAAACTTCTGGTCTAAGTTGAACCCTTCGGTCTCCCTTAACAATTTCGGAAGCGCGCGGAATTCCGAATCATAATCCTGATATTGCTCCCGGAAGCTCGACAGCAAAGACCAAAAAAGGTCGGAGCCCAGCGCGCGGTCCATCATCTCAAGGCTCACAGGAGCTTTCTTCGTTCTCGCGTTCACCAGATAACAATACAGTTTATAAACCCTCAATCGCGACAGCCATGTCCTTTCGGAATAATATTTCATATCCCGGGACAGTTGAATGAGCTCGCTGTCAGAAAGATAATTCGCCGCGTTAGCCATGAATTCACCCAGGCCCATATTGTGCCAGTGGTTGATCCCCATATTGATAACCACGACATCCGGGATCTTTCCGTATCGGATGATAGCATTGACTGCCTGGAAGCAGTTATTGCCTCCGTAACCGACATTAACCATAGATATCTTTTTAAGATCCTCATCGGCCGCCAAAAGATTAAAAAAGCTTTTGCCGGGATCCGCGTCAGCGCCGCGCGTCCAGGAATCCCCGCCGAATATCAATAATCGATCATGCTTACGGGAAGCCTCACTTTTTTGCTTGCCGGCCGCGATACACCCGGCGGCCCTCAAGGTAAACTCGCAGGCAAGCAACGCCAGGAAAACGCCTAATATAACCGCGCCGGTCTTATGAAAAACATTCCTCAGTCCCATTTATTTATTAGCCTCGGTATTATTCAACGGGTAATATTCATCCAGCCAATCGCGCTCGATCAATTCAAGCTCCCGGGGCGTATAAGACTGCGGATACGCTTTCCCCTGGAACGCTCCGCCTCCGTCGATCATGGGGATAAGCTTGAATTTTATCCCGTAGGGATCGAACTTATTCCGGTAATATTGCAGCTTCGGGAAAAGCGCCGGCTCGGCAACAACCGTAATGCGATACCTGGAAAACCCGATCGACTGCATCGCGCGGATCTTTTGGAGGAATTTATCCGTCAGGTTAAGTTTCTCCATTGGCCGGATCTGCATGGAGATATTCAACATGCCTATGTGGTCGAGATCTACCGATTCAAAAAAACTCATATCGAGTTCAGTCAGGTTCGTATTAAAACATATATAGTGTTTCCTGGTCAGCGCCGCGCATGCCTCTATCATGTTGGGCACCAAAAAAGGTTCTCCTCCGGTAAACGAGATCAGGAATGTCTTGCCCGTAGCATCCAGCGTTTTAACGATAGACGGGATATCCAATGGTTGAGCCGGACGCGTCTTTTCTTCAAGATCTTTTTGTTTATTATCGGGGAATAACGCGCAATAATGACAGAACATATTGCAGTTGAAGGTCACGTGCCAATGCAAAAAAGCATCGTACGCCGGGACATCTTCCGGTTTCCTGCCTTTCGCGATCGCGTGGAGATTCTTCTCAAACGACCACAGGGGGCAATCGCAAAATTTAAAACGGCATTGCTGCAGTTCTTTTTTGAATTCAAACCCGGTATTGATATTGCCCAGGGGATCTCTCCGGTCAAAACAGATGTTAACGGATCCGTCCGGGAGAACAGACGCGGCATTGTACCCCGCGTTACAGAGCAAAAAATCATCCTTATCGGTTTGCGCCACGGTTATCCTCCATCCCTGCTTTTACTGACCATTATCTCCGTACCGCAATTGCACCGCTGTTTCCTGCATATAACGGGTTCACTCGGAAAGACCAGCGCGTCTGTCAGGTTCAGGCGCCCTATCTCCCCGCCCTGCTGACAACCGCTGCGGGTAACGCTGCCATAGTAATCCACACACAATAATTCAAGCCCTATATTACAACGCCAATTGACAAAAGACGCCAGGTCCCTGTTCACCAGATCATTTGTCATCAATTTTTCCTTTTCGCCGGTATTGTAAACGACGCGCAAATCCCAGGTATACGGCGTCGGCCTGACCAGACCGGGCCGGCCGTGATGTTCTTCATATCCGCGCTCGCGCATAAATTCCGTCTGTTCCCGGGTATACTTGACAGGGACAATATCGATTCCGAAATCATTCTGGATCTTCACGAATTCTACGGCCCAGTTGTCCATCGTCGACTTTATCCTGTCGGCGAACGCGACGCATTGATCCCAGTACTTATTCTCCGGGAGCATCATGAACCGCAGCGCGGGGACCGCCGTATCGGGCCTATCATGCATAATACGGACCACATCGTAAAAGTTTTGATCATTGACGTACGCGGGATGATACGATAAACAAATCCAGTCGAATAAACAGGCGAATTCATCCCAATAATCAGCCGTCATCGAACAGTTTGAAGTGACCCCCAGGGTCATCCCTTTATCGGCTATATAACGGCAGGCATCTTTAAAACCTTTCCACAACGTGGGCTCCCCGCCCGTAAAAGACACTTGTATCTTATGGAAACCCATGCGCGTAACATAATAGTCGTGAACAGCGTCTATAAACTTTACGATATGGCCCTGCGTCAGCCATTTTTGAGACGCGTCCTGATTGTATGACGGGCAATACGAACAACGGTAATTGCAGGTATTATGCAGAGACCAGCTAATATGCAAATCCACGCTATTGTCGCCCTTTTCTATGCGAATGGGTATTTTCATTTTGCCGCTGAAGCCTCATATTGACTATCGTACAGCCGGAGCTTTCGGCGCGAAATTACAATTAAGGACCCTGCACGTTCTGCGGCAGCGGGCTATATCCGCGCGGCATTTCCCGGCGGCGTCAGATGTCCAGATATTCTCAATATTATTTTCGAGTATATTCCCCACAGGAGCCATATTCCAGCATAAGCGCACGCCGCCGCTCTCATCGATTATCAGGTTCTTCTCGCCGGTGTCACAAACGCGCTCAAGGCACGAGCCGGGCGCGCGGTAATATTCCTTCATCCGTTCCATCTGCTCGAAGGAATTATTCACCGGATACCCCTGCTTTTTGAGAGCTACCAACCCATCAATGGCCGCCGCCACCCGCGCCGCGTCGGACGGCCAAAACTCGTTGGTCCGGTACCAATCCGGAGAATACGGGGCGTGAAAATTATTGTCGAGCGCCTGGAACATTATAGTATCGAAAAGGGTATCGGTAAGCAGCACCAGCGGCTTCAATTCAGCCAGATTGCGCGAGGTGATGACGGTGGACATGTTCACGCAAAAAGTGCGTCGATTCCTGTATTTCTGGAATAAACGGACATTCCTCATGACGGTCTCATAGGCTTTGGGATTATTGCGGATATAGTTATGCGTGTCCGCGCCTGCCCCGTCTAATGAAAATGAAATAGATGAGAACCCGGCAGCCGCGATCTCCTGCGCAAACGGTTCGTCGATGAGCAACCCGTTGGTGGTCAGATTCACCGTAAGGCCGAGATCCGCCGCGTGCCTGACAATACGGGGAACATCGCGCCTCATAAGGATCTCCCCCCCGGCCAGATCAAGACGATGCGGCCCGATCCACCTGTGGACCGAGGAGATAATATCCTTCCACGCCTGCTCCGGCAGCTCCTGCGGAGGTTTCGTTTTCCAGATATCGCAATGCCGGCAGGATAAATTACATCGCAGCGTAAACCGCATATGAACATGGGCAGGCTTTACGACTACGGGCCCTTCTTCCGCGCTCCCGGAGGACGCCGGCGGGGATAAGGGCGGCTGCCCGCGCCGTGAGGCCGTCCACATGAACGGCAGCCCCGTCATTTCCCTGAATTCGGATATACTGGGATTAAAACATCCGGCGCAGCCGGTGTCATATATGGTTTTGCGCGCCTCCCTCGCTTTTTCGGAATAAAACACCTGCTTGAGATCGTTCCCTTGAAAAATATTGCCAAGCGGCCTGGAAGGCCTGTCAGGATTGCTCCAGACGCAACACGGATTGATATTTCCGTTCACATCAACGCCGACCTCGCGGAAAAAAGCCAAACAACGGACACGGCGGCTCTTCCCGGAAAAATAGTCGAACATATTTATATAATACTCATACCGGGATGCCGACAGTTCCCCCTTCTCCTTCAGGCCTCGGATAAACGACAAAAATGCCGTCTTTTCCCTGCCCGCGCGCAGATACATCCCGGGTTTATTTATGACGGGAAAAAAAGCGAGATAAATGTTTTTTTCCTGCAACTTCCGGTACAACCCGGGCAACTCGTTGACATTGCGATTAGTGATGACAAAATTACCGTAAATTAATTTTCCGCGCCTGCGAAGCTCAGCCATGGCTTCGATCATCGCGTCGTAATCCATATCCGTATTCCTGAGCGCCAAGTGGGTCTCCTTCAGCCCATCGACCGATACGCTCAATCCGAATACGGGGGAACGCGCGATATCCTCAAGCAAACGGCTGAGCAATGTGCCGTTCGTAGTGACTATCGACCGCAATCCTAACCGGTGCGCCCTATCCAGGATATCGAATATCTGCGGATGCAAAAAAGGTTCTCCTCCGGTGATCAGACATTCCTCGACTCCAAGCGCCGCCGCCTGGGATAAAACATGATCGGCCTCCTCAAGAGACATCTGTTTTTTCTTATAAGGCCTGTCGGGAATATCGCAGAATGAGCATCTCAGATTGCAGGAGCTGTTTATCATCACTATCAGCCGATGCGGCTTGCCGGGGAAAAAACCTTTTTCTATATGGTTATTGTAGGCGTTCTTTTTCGGCGCGGCCTGAAAAACAACGCGCCGCGCTGAAGATCTCACTATTTTTTTAAGATACTGAAGGCACGGGCGCACGTTGACGCTGACACGCATAATACGATATAAAGAATGCCCCGATGCCGCTAAGATAGACAGCGCGTCGCGGAAAAACCGGGTCAGTTTGGCGGGCGACGATTTCAACGGATAGAGCATGAACCATAACGGCCG
>JBAYMQ010000095.1:0-5085 GCA_041663465.1 Candidatus Omnitrophota bacterium
AAGATCGAGGAGGGGATGGAATATCCCGGACAGATCAAAGTGACGGTTATCCGCGAAACGCGCGCGATCGAATACGCGAAATAAGAGTATCACGCTGTCATTGCGAGCCACGAAGTGGCGAAGCAATCCAAAGGAGATTGCTTCGTCGCGCTCCTCGCAATGACAGAAGAAAGAGTATATGAAGATATTATTTATCGGCGATATCGTAGGAGCGCCAGGGCGGGATGCGGTCAAGCATCTTGTGCCGGCTATGCGCAAAGAGTGCGGTATCGATTTTGTGATCGCGAACGCTGAAAATTCTTCCGGCGGGTCGGGGATCACGCCGCAGACCGCGGCGGAATTGTTCAACGCGTCGGTTGATGTCCTGACGTCGGGTGACCATATATGGAAGCGCAAGGAGATCTTTGAGTTGATCCGGTCGGAGCCCAAGATCATCCGTCCGATCAACTATCCCGCTGGAGCTCCCGGGTACGGTTCCGGGATATTTACGGCGGCAGACGGCACAAGGGTCGGCGTTATCAACGTGCTGGGCAGGGTTTTTCTTGAGCCTCTTGATTGTCCGTTCAAGTCCGTGAGAGCCGCGGTTGAACAGATCCGCAAGGAAACGCCGGTGATCCTGGTGGATATTCACGCCGAAGCCACATCTGAAAAGATAGCTATGGGGTGGTTTCTTGACGGCGATGTGTCCGTGGTGGTCGGTACGCATACCCATGTGCAGACCGCCGATGAACGAATTTTGCCCAAGGGCACCGCGTATATTACGGATGCCGGCATGGTCGGGCCGTTTGATTCCGTATTGGGCCGGCGAGTCGAGAATGTCCTGGAGCGGTTCCTGTCCAGCGTTCCGGTGCGGTTTGAGGTTGCCGGCGAAAATGTGCAGATGCACGGGGTGATTGTCGATATAGACGAAAAAACCGGCACCGCGCGGTCGATCACCCGCGTTCAGAAAAAATTATAGACTATTTATGAAATATTTCGCGCAACATAAGAGGTTTGTCCGCGGCGCCGTCGCTTGGGGCGTTATTTTTTGTTGCGTTACACTGTGTCTGCCCGGCGCCAGCGCTCAGGAAGGCGATATTGAGTATACGCTTGACGCCGCTTCCAACGCGATCCCTTTGCCCGAGATCTTCAAACCTTCCATGGATTTGAGCGGCCGGGGGTTCCACAGCGATCCCACGCGGCCGCAGGCGCTCGCTGACCAGCATGCGCGCGATACCTGGCAAAAAGATATAGGCCTGCGCAGTGTCTTCCGTCTTCAATATAACCTGTGGGAGATCAGCGAGGTTGCCGGCAACCGCGCGCTGCAGTCGAAGTTGCTCGCCAACTATGAAGACACGATCAAAAAAGTGAGCGATTCGGGCGGGATCGTGATCATGAATATTTTTAGCACGCCGCAGGGCCAGGGCAAGGTTTTGGATAAAAAGAGCTCTCCCGTTGATCTAAAAGCGTTCAAGGCCGTGGTAAAAGACTTTATACGTTATTATAGTTGCGACAAGCATTACACGGTATGGTATGAGGTATGGACTGCGCCGGATCTGGACGATTTTTTTCTCGGCAGGCAGCTGGAATACTTGAACCTGTACAGGGCTATTGCAGAGGCAGTAAAAGAGCTCGAAGGCGAATTTAAGATAACGATTCCTGTGGGCGGACCGTCGTCCAGCTGGTGGTTTCGCAGTGTCGACGGCAATACCAATGTCACCCCTGAGCGCAGCCTTGTATACGAATTGATAAAGTTCTGTTACCATTATAAACTGCCGCTTGATTTCATTTCCTGGCACGCGTATTCCACAGACCCGAAGACCGAGAAAGAGATGACGTCGTATAACAAAAGCTCGGTCGCGCTCATGCGGGATTGGCTCAGTTATTTTAATATGGAGCGCGTGTTGCTGGTCGTAGACGAATGGAATTACGATAACGGCGTGAACCTGTCGGCTGAGCGCCGGGATCGCGTGTTCGTATCGGCAAGCTATATTCCGGCGCGGCTCAAAAATATGTACGAAGCCGGGATCGATCAGCAGGTGTTTTTTTCGCTCGAGGATTTCCAGTATAACAAAGAGGGGATTGAGCGCAATGTCGGCGTATTTTGGTTTACCCCGGATCCTGTGGCGTATAACGGCGGGGCAAAATCCACATATAACGTGTTCAAGGAACTGTCTTTGCTGGGGGACTCCATGTTTGTCCATGCCCCGAAGTTGGCCGATGAATTCGTCGGGGTCATCCCCACGAAAGCGCAGGATAGGATCGCGTTATTAATATACAACTACATAGACCCGGACATATTCCGGAACTATCTATCGCGCAATATCGCGCTCCTGAACGAAGGAGAGAGACGGGCGTTGCTGGCGATCATAAAAAGCGATAAGCTGGATAAGATATTGCGCAGACAGTTGGATGCCGCGACGCTGTCGGTGTCAAATCGCACCAAGGCGATGCTCAAGAAAGCGCAGGAGCTTAATGACAGCGCGGCCCGGTTTTCCGCGGCCGGCAGGAATTTCAAGGTTGTCCTGAAAAATTTGAAAGACGACTATATTGCCGAACGCTATACCGTTGATTCGGCGTGCAATTCAAACTGCGATTTGATAGCGGAGGCCCTTGAGCAGAATGTATCCGCGGGTATTACGTCGATCAACTTAGTCCTGAATCCATATTCGGTTAATCTTATAGTGTTGACCAAGAAGGCGAAAGAAGAGGTTTCGCGTCCGCAGGAGATAGAGAAAGCTTTGGAAGAAGCGGCAAAGCAAAAGGAAGCGCCGCCTGCGCAGGAAGCCGTGAAACCGTCAGAAATTGAAAATCAGGAAATCCCAAAGCCGGAATCGCAAAAAACGAAAGTCCCGCAGCCGGAAGCTGCGAAATATGATAAGGCAGATCAGGAAAAAGTTGTGCCGCCGGCTACGGAGATAGGCGCGGATGCGGCGGCCGAAACCACGGCAACTAAATAGAGTATGGATGGCGATCGTCACATTTTTAGCGTCACCGAAATAACGCAGGGTATTAAGTTTATCCTGGGCCAGCAGTTTAGTTCAGTATGGGTAGAAGGTGAAATATCGAACTTTCGCCCTTCCAGTTCGGGACATTGGTATTTTTCTCTCAAGGATGACGCGTCGGTGTTATCCGGCGTTATCTTTAGCCGAACCGGCAAAGAAGTGCCTTTTAAGCTGGAAGACGGTTTAAAGGTGATTTGTTTCGGCTCAATAGACGTGTACGCGCCGCGGGGCAGCTATCAGTTGATCATCGAGCGTATTGAGCCCAAAGGTATAGGTAGTCTGCAGCTGGCGCTTGAGCAGCTTAAGGTTAAGCTGGAAAAAGAAGGGTTGTTTGCCCGGGAACATAAGAAGCCTATTCCGTATCTGCCGGCGAAGATCGGCGTTGTCACGTCTGCCACGGGAGCGGCCATTAAGGATATTTTAAAAGTACTGGATCGCCGGTTTAAAGATGTTCATATCGTTATCGCGCCGGTTAAAGTGCAGGGCGACGGCGCAAAAGAAGAAATAGCTGCTGCAATCAGGGATTTTAACGCGTATAATGAGGCGTGTGAGGCGCGCGATCGGGTCGAGGTTTTGATCGTCGGCCGCGGCGGAGGAAGCATCGAAGACCTTTGGGCGTTTAATGAAGAAGTCGTCGCCCGCGCGATATTTGCCTCCAAAATACCTGTTATTTCAGCCGTGGGCCATGAGCGCGATGTGACGATCTCGGATCTTGTCGCCGACCTAAGGGCCGCGACGCCGTCAGTTGCCGCTGAGATAGTCATCCCTTTGCGGGAGGATCTGCGGGAGCAGCTCGAGGGACTGTATCTGCGGATGAGGAATTCGTTTACCGGCATCCTCACCGAAGCGGCGCAGAGCCGTGAGGAGGCGCTTCGCCGTATTAAGATGGGAATGGAACATATTTGGCAATTGAACCGGCAGGGGCTTGAGGGTTTAGCGGCGAAACTGCTAAGGGTAAATCCTTCGTTGGTGATCCCCGAGTATATCAATAAGATCCGGGAGTGCGCCCGGCAGATCTCGGTGCGCGTGGAACATATTATAGCGTTAAAAGAATCCCGGTTCGGTGGGGTAATTGAAAAGATGGCCAGCCTGAATCCGTTGAATATTCTATCGCGCGGTTACAGCGTGACATTCCTGTTGCCTGAGGAAAAGATCGTTAAAAATGCCGAGGATGCAAAAGCAGGAAGCGTTATCAGGACAAAACTATCGAACGGCGGGTTGATCAGCACGATTACGGAGGTACTTCCCGATGGCGGAAATAAAGTTTGAAGAGGCCTTGAAAAAACTTGAAAAGATCGTAGAGGAGCTTGAACAGGGGGATTTGTCCCTGGATGAGGCGCTAAAGAAATATCAGGACGGGATAGAATTGTCGCGGTTATGTTCGGCCAGGCTCGAGAATGCGAAAAAGAAGATCGATGTCCTCGCGAAAAATAAAAAGGGCGATTTTGAGCTTAAGCCGCTGGAAGAAGAGACCGATACGCAACGCTGAGAAAGCGAAGACCCATGTTTCTTGAGAACATACAGTCGCCGCAGGATATGAAAAAGATCCCTTTGGATCAACTGCCTGTTTTGGCGCAGGAGATCCGGCAGCGCATATTGGATGTAACCAGTAAGACCGGGGGGCATATCGCGTCAAGCCTGGGCGCGGTGGAGCTGATCATGGCCCTGCATTATTGTCTGGATACTCCGCGCGACAAAATAATTTTTGACGTCGGACATCAGGCGTACGCGCACAAGATCCTGACCGGCAGGAATAAGTCTTTTGACACGTTACGCCAGTTCGGAGGCATAGGAGGATTCCCCTCCAGAGAAGAATCGGTTTACGACACGTGTTTTTCCGGTCACAGCTCCACGAGTGTGTCCGCCGCGTTAGGCCTTGCCTGCGCCCGGGACGCGGGCGCCTTAAAAGATTATTTTAAGGTTGTTGCCGTGATAGGAGACGGGTCGCTCAGCGGCGGGTTGTGTTTTGAGGGCTTGAATAACGCGGGCCATTTAAAAAAAGATATTATGGTTGTGTTGAACACCAACGAACTCAGCATCGCGCCCAATGTCGGGGCGATCAGCACATATTTGAATAAGCTGATATCCCTGCCGATTTATA
>JBAYMQ010000096.1:0-5031 GCA_041663465.1 Candidatus Omnitrophota bacterium
GTTTTAGAGGAGTTGCCCGCGAAAAACCCTTTTGTATTTATTCAAGATTACCATTTCACGTTGCTGGGAAAGATGATCAAAGAGAAACGTCCCGATGCCACGATAGCCCTCTTTTGGCACATTCCCTGGCCCACTCCGGAGGCGTTCTCGATATGCCCTTACCGCAAAGAGATCCTTGAAGGCATGCTGGGGTGCGATCTGGTAGGCTTTCATGTCCAGAATCATTGTAATAATTTCCTTGATACCGCCAACAGGCTTCTCGAATCGAGAGTCGATCTGGAAAAATTCAGTATCGTGCGTTCCGGAAAAGAAACTTTTGTCAGGGCGTTCCCTATCAGCGTTAACGGGCAGTCTGCCAGGGATGGCAAGACCCCGGATATGAAACAGGAGATAGACAGGATCAAAAAAGAATTTGATCTGGAGGGCAAGATCATCGGTTTGGGGGTGGACAGGATAGACTATACAAAGGGCATTGTTGAGAGAGTGCTGGCTATAGACAGGTTTTTTGAGAAATATCCCCAATACAGGAAGAAGTTAGTTTTTGTCCAGCTTGCCGCTCCCAGCCGTGTGCATATAAAACGTTATCACGACCTTATGGCGGAAATCGACGAATTGATAGAGAAGAAGAACTGGAAGTATTCAGATGCTGATTGGAAGCCGATCGTGTACCTGAAAAGGCATTTTTCTTTGGATGAGATCGAGCCTTTCTACGCGATGGCCGATCTTTGTATCGTAAGTTCGCTTCACGACGGTATGAACCTTGTGGCCAAAGAATACGTGGCGGCAAAAAAAGATCTGTCGGGAAGTTTGATATTGAGCCAATTTACCGGAGCGGCAAGGGAGCTTACTGATGCCATTCAGGTAAACCCCTATTCGATAGAGGAGTTTGCCGATAGCATAAAATTCGCTATTCAGATGCCTCAGGATGAGAAAATAAGGCGCATGGAAAAAATGCGGAAGGTCATTTCCGAAAATAATATTTACCGTTGGGCCGGGAATATAGTTACTGAGCTCGCGGCATTAAAAAAAGTATAAGGTATGAAGTACTTGTTTGACCATTGGGATCAAATTAAAAAGAAACTGGGCGATAAACGCGTTTTGTTCTTTTTTGACTATGACGGAACCCTGACCCCTATCGCCCAAACCCCGCGGCAGGCGGTGATCCCCAAAGCAACAAAAGAATTATTAAGGAAGTTGTCGAAGGAACCCGATTGCAAAGTGGCTATTATCAGCGGGAGATCGCTAAAGGATATAAAACATATCGTCGGACTGAAGGATGTGATCTACGCGGGCAATCACGGGTTTGAGATCGCGGGCCCGAAGATCAGGTTCTCTATCCCTGTTCCCTTGAGTTCGCAATCAGTTATCCGCGATATCGCCGGGAAATTTTTGAACCGGCTTTCAGGCATAAAGGGCGTATTCATCGAGGATAAAGGTTTAACTCTGAGCGTCCACTACCGCTTAGTCGGCATAAAGGATATTCCCGTATTCGATAGGATCTTTTCCGATGTGACCGGCCCTTACGCGGCGCGCGGTAAGATCAGGGTTAATTACGGGAAAAAAGTTTACGAGATAAAGCCTCCGGTTAAATGGGATAAGGGTAGAGTGGTTTTATGGCTGCTCGCGGGGCAGAAATGTATTTCAGGCCGGAAAAATGTTTTCCCTGTTTACGCCGGGGATGACATAACCGATGAGGACGCTTTTGAGGCCCTGAAAAAGAAGGGGTTGACCGTATTCGTGGGAAGGCCCGGAATCTCCAAAGCCGATTTCTATTTAAAGAATACGGCGGATGTCAGTAAATTCCTGCGTTTAATATTAAACTTAAGGTTTAATTATGGCGGAACTGATAAAAGCTAAAGAGCCGTTTAGATTCTTCACCAAACTGCACTTGTCGGAACTGACCGGATTGCGAGCCACCACATTGGGCCAGCTTCTGGCTCTTATCAAAAATGTCCCCGGCTCATGTATTTATCATCACACCCACAGATTTTTGCAGCAGCATCAGTATCTTTCTCCTGAGCCCCCTAATGATTTCGCTTATTGGGTAACGGATACACTGGGAGAAGATGAGCTTGGGGAAAGATTGGTGAGTATCGATACCATGCAATACTCGACTATCCGCGATCTGCGGGAAAAGATCGCTTCTACTATCGAGAAGTATCTGGATGATAACTCGTGGGCCAAAATGAAATTCGCGCGTTCAGGAGAAGAGTTCCATTTTATCAAGTCGGTAAGTTTCGTTTTGCCGACCGCTTATATCGCGTATGATCTGAATGAGTTTATCCTGATATTGAAGAAGATCGCGATAGATTCCATCTACTTCCATATTTTTGAGGCGCGTTTAAGGCTGGAGAACCCTACTAATGATTTCGCTTTGTGGATAGAGCAGTCCCTGGGCGATAAGAAATTAGCGGACAATATTTCAAGTTTTGATCCCTATTCGAGCACTCTGGAGGATTTACGGAATAAAATTATACAAATAGCCGAAAGAAGGGTATCCGGTTAAATGGCGAAAATAGAAGAGTATGCTCCTTTAGTGGGGCAGGCGGTTATTGACGATCTAAGATCGCTGGGCGAAAGATTAAAAGGCAAGGTCATCCAGCATATAAATTCCACTCCCGTGGGCGGGGGAGTCGCGGAAATATTAAACCGCATGGTCCCGCTGTTGATCCAGGTCGGGGTGGATACGAAATGGGATGTTATAAAGGGGGGCGAACAGTTTTTTGAAGTGACCAAGAAATTCCATAACGCTTTGCACGGCAGGATCGAGGAGGTCACCCGCAGGGATTTCGAGATATTCACTGAGGTGAGCCAGGAGAATATCAAAAATATCGATACCTATGGAGATATAGTTTTTGTCCATGATCCCCAGCCGATATGCCTGGTAAAAAAGAAAGCCGCTAATAAATGGCTTTGGCGCTGCCATATCGATGTTTCCAATCCCAATGAAAGGGTTTGGGGTTTTTTGATGGATTTTATAGTTAAATACGACTCGGCGGTATTTTCCGCTCCCGCTTTTTCCCGTAAGCTGCCTATCAGGCAATTCCTGATCTCTCCCTCGATAGATCCGCTAAGCGATAAAAACAAGGAATTGCCGCAGGACATTATAGATTCTGTACTGAGAAAATACGGCCTTAAGAAAGATAAACCTATTGTCACCCAGATCTCCCGTTTTGACCGGCTAAAAGATCCGCTGGGCGTGATCGACGCTTTTTTGCAGGTAAGAAAGTATATAGATTGTCAGCTTGTGTTAGCCGGGGGTACCGCGAAGGATGATCCGGAAGGTTTCAAGGTTCTTGAGGAAGTTCAGGAAAAAGCTAAAAATAACCGGGATATCCATATTTTGCTGTTACCCCAGAACGATATAGAGGTTAACGCGTTGCAAAGAGCTTCGGATGTAATTGTGCAAAAATCTTTGAAAGAAGGATTCGGCCTGACGGTTTCAGAGGCCTTGTGGAAAGCCAAACCTGTAGTGGCTTCAAATGTCGGCGGTATCCCGCTCCAGATAAAGCATAAATATTCCGGGTTGTTGTCTCATTCCGTGGAGGGAACGAGTTTTGCCATAAAGCAGCTCCTGAGCAGCCCGGAATACGCTAAGAAGCTGGGAGAGAACGGCCGGGCGCATATAAAAAATAATTTTTTGATCACGCGCCACTTAAAGGAGTATATGTTATTATTCCTGTCTTTATACCATCCGGAAGATATCGTTTATTTGTGAGGGTTGTCCCATATGTTGATCGAGAATATTCTATTGTGGGTCGCGGTTTTAATGTTCGTGAGCGTCGTGTCAAGCAAGCTTTCCGACAGGCTGGCTATTCCCGTATTGCTGTTATTCCTGGCTATAGGGATCCTAGCCGGATCGGAGGGGATAGGCGGCCTGTATTTTGACAACGCGCAGTTGGCGAAGTCCATAGGAGTTGTGGCCCTTATTTTTATCATTTTTTCCGGGGGCCTTGATACTAACTGGAAAGATACCAGATCGGTTGTTTGGCCCGGGGTTATTCTATCCACGGCGGGGGTTTTGCTGACGGCGGTCATAACAGGTTTTTTCGCCGTTTATGTCTTAAAATTCTCTGTTTTAGAGGGCATGCTTTTGGGCTCCATTGTTTCCTCTACCGACGCCGCGGCTGTATTCAGTATCCTCAGGTCTAAACGGATCAGTTTAAAACAACCGTTGAAACCATTGCTTGAGTTCGAATCCGGAAGCAATGATCCGATGGCTGTTTTTTTAACCGTTGGTTTTATCAGCCTTCTGACGGTAAAGAATATGAGTATTTTCGCGTTGATACCCAGATTTTTCCTGGATATGGGGATGGGGGCGCTCATTGGTTATCTCATGGCGAGATTCATAGTTTTTTTCATCAATCGCCTGAAATTGTATTATGAGGGATTGTACCCGGTCATAATGATCTCGCTGGTTCTTTTGACTTATGTGATAGCGGTATTCCTGAAAGGCAATGGGATCCTCGCGGTATATATCGCGGGATTGATGTTGGGCCAGGCGGAGTTCCCGAATAAAAGCATGATCGTGAGATTCCACGACGGTGTGGCCTGGCTCATGCAAATCGCCATGTTTGTAACATTGGGTTTACTGGTTTTTCCGTCGCATATCCTTCCTCTGATAGGGGCCGGATTATTGCTCACGTTTATTCTCATGGTGATTGCCCGCCCTGTCAGCGTATTGCTTTGTTTATTGCCGTTTAAAATAAGCGCCCGCAAAAAAATCATGGTTTCCTGGGTCGGGTTAAGAGGTTCTGTCCCGATCATCCTGGCAACCTTTCCTTTCATGGCCGGCATTCCGCAGGCGGATACTATTTTTAATGTGGTTTTCTTTATTGTTATATTCTCGGTCCTTATACAAGGGACTTCTATCCCGGTTGTCTCCAAGATGCTGAAGCTGGATGCTCCCTGGGTCTATAGAAAAAGATATCCTATAGCGTTCGAAAAGACTGCAGGCATCGACGCGGAATTGACGGATATCATAGTCCCGTATAATTCAGAGGCCGCGGGCAGGATGATCCGCGATTTGAA
>JBAYMQ010000097.1:0-4997 GCA_041663465.1 Candidatus Omnitrophota bacterium
ATGTTCCTGGGACACGCCTGGGACCTTCATGTCATGGTTGTTGGCAGTGTCCTGTCCATACTGTCGTATCAACTGCTTCATCTGGGCATATATGCCCATACCTTCGCTGTTGAGCAGGATTTTATCAAAAAAGATTCTTTTATTATGTTTTTTCAGAAGTATTTTAATCATGAGCAGGGATTACTGGCGGGATTTGCCGTTTTTCTGGCTGGATTGGGAATATGCATATTCATCCTTACCGAGTGGGTATCTAAAGACTTCGGCGCGTTGTATCGGACCAGGGAAGCGATACTCGCGATGACTCTGCTGGTTATAGGGCTGCAAACGGTGTTTTCCTCTTTTTTTATAAGTTTGCTGTCTCTAAAAAGAAAGTGAAGGTGGCGGTTGTGAGGGTGTTAATATGAAAGTTATTGTCACGGGCGGAGCCGGATTTATCGGGTCTCATCTCGTTGAAAGGCTCGTTGGGGATGGCCACCAGGTTATCATTTTAGATAATCTATCAACAGGAAGGCCGGATAATTTAAAGAATATTAAAAAGAGCGAATTCTCTTTGATCGATATTGATATAAGCGGTCCGGGCAGTATTGGCCATTATTTTAAAGATATAGACTGGGTTTTCCATTTGGCCGCGTTAGCGGACATCATTCCTTCAATAACCTATCCTCAGAAGTATCACAAAGCTAACGTTGACGGGACTCTCGCTGTTTTAGAGGCGTCAAGAACGCATGGGGTCAAGAGGCTTGTTTATGCCGCGTCATCTTCTTGTTATGGAATCCCGGATATTTCCCCAACGCCGGAAACCGCGGCGGCCGCCCCGCAATACCCGTACGCCTTAACTAAATTCATCGCGGAACAATATTGTTTTTTTTGGGCGAAGGTTTATAAATTACCCGTACTGTCTTTAAGGTTTTTTAACGTATATGGGCCGCGGTCGAGAACCGCCGGAGCGTACGGCGCGGTGATGGGCGTGTTTTTAGCGCAGAAATTGCATGGTTTGCCCTTTACAGTTGTAGGCGATGGCGAGCAAAGGCGGGATTTCATATATGTATCGGATGTTGTTGAGGCTTTGATAGCGGCGGCTGCCTGTAATATAAATAACGAGGTTTTTAATGTGGGAACGGGAAACCCGCAGAGTATAAATACGCTCGTTTCCCTCCTGGGCGGGGAAAAGATCCATATCCCCAGGCGGCCGGGGGAACCCGATTGCACGCGGGCGGACATCTCCAAAATTAGATCCATGCTTGGGTGGGCGCCGAAGGTTTCATTTGAGGAAGGGATCGGTTTAATGTTAAAGAACATAGAGTATTGGAAAGACGCGCCTGTTTGGACGCCTGAAAAGATAGAAGAGGCTACCGGTGATTGGTTCCGGTGCCTTTCCGCAGAGGGATAAATATGAAAAGAGGAATAAGCTCAAAGATCAAGAAACTGGATGAGCTGGTAAGGCTCGCGGAGCAGTTAAGAAAAAAAGGCAAAAGGATAGTGCATTGCCACGGCGTGTTCGATCTGCTTCACCCCGGGCATATCAAATATTTTGAGGCGGCCAGGAAAAAAGGGGATGTTCTCGTCGTGACCCTGACTATGGACGAATACGTCAATAAAGGCCCGGGCCGGCCCATATTTAATCAGGATTTAAGGGCTGAAAGCATCGCCGCCATGGAATGCGTGGATTTTGTGGCTATCAATGAATGGCCCACGGCCGTGGAGACCATAAAAAAACTCAAGCCTTTGTTTTATGTTAAAGGCCGCGATTACTCCGACAGGACCGGAGATGTCACCGGCAAGATATATGAAGAAGAACAAGCCGTTGAGTCCGTGGGAGGCAGTATTTATTTCACGGACGAGCCGATCTTCAGCTCGTCTTCGATCATCAACGCTTATTTGTCCCCGTATTCGCAGGAAACCAAAAGTTTCATCGCGAAATTCAAGAAAAACTATACGTGCGATGATACGATAAATTTCCTCAAGCAACTCAGGGATATGAAAGTCCTGGTCATAGGGGACATAATTATAGATGAGTATCACTATTGTTCAGGCATGGGAAAAGCGCAGAAGGATAATATCATTGCCACCAGGTTCTTGAACGAGGAAATTTTCGCCGGAGGTGTTTTGGCTGCGGCGAACCATCTGGCGGGTTTTTGCGAAGATATCACTCTGGTAAGCGCTATAGGCGCAAAGAATGATTACCGGGAATTTATAAAGAGCCATCTCAAACCGAATATCAAGCCCAGGTTTTATCGCTGTAACGATTCGCATACCGTGGTCAAGCGCAGGTTCATAGACCCCAGTTTTATGAATAAGTTGTTTGAAATATGTTATTTGGAAGATTCCCCTCAGATCCCGGTATCGTTAGAAAGCGCGATTTACTCTTATCTGGACACGAACCTGAAAAAATTCGATATGGTTTTAGTCGCGGATTTCGGCCACGGGTTGATCACGCCGCGTTTAGTGAAGATCTTATGCCGCAAGTCTAAATTCCTGGCGGTAAATGTCCAGACGAACAGCGCGAATATGGGATTTAACCTGGTTACAAAATTCCCCCGGGCGGACTATATATGTATTGACGAGCCGGAGTTAAGGCTCGCCTGTCACGACAGGATCTCGTCTTTGGACAGTTTGATATTGAGGATCAGCAAACAGCTCAAGTGTGATAAGATAGTCATCACGCGGGGCCACCGGGGAGCTCTGGCATATGCCAAAGGCGAGGGCTTTACCGGTATACCGGTTCTTTCCACCCAGATCGTAGACAGGATCGGCGCGGGTGATGCCTTCTTTTCCATAACAAGCCCCTGCGTGTTCAAGAATACCCCTATAGATGCGGTGGGGTTTATCGGCAATGCCGTGGGCGCAACAAAGGTATTGATTGTGGGTAACAGGTCCCCGGTCGACCCTGTGCCGTTGTATAAATATATCATAACCCTGTTAAAATGATGAAAAACTATTTTAAGGAATTAGGGGATGTCCTGTCGGGAGTAAAAATCAGCAACGCGAAAGGCATGTCTTTGCCTTTCGCCCGCGCGATCGCCGATATGACAAAGATCATTGTTTCCCGCAGGAAGGCGGGCAATAAGATCATTCTTGCCGGTAACGGAGGCAGCGCGTCCATAGCGAGTCATATCGCTACGGACTTTCTGAGGAATTGCGGAATTCCGGCTGTTACGTTTAATGACGCGAGCCTTCTGACGTGCATGAGCAATGATCTGGGGTACGGATCTGTATTCGCGCAGCCCATGGATATAATCGCTAAAAAAGGCGATATTGTATTCGCCGTGAGCAGTTCAGGGAAATCCGCCAATATCTTAAACGCCGTGGCGGCGGCAAAGAAAAAAGGATGTTATATCTTTACTTTATCCGGATTCAGCCCGGACAATCCGTTAAGAAGCAAAGGAAATATCAATCTTTACGCCCCTTCATATTCCTACGGCTACGTGGAGATAGCTCATTTAGCGATTTGCCACTCTATCGTCGATGCGATAATCACTAACGATTCTTGATGGATAAATTCCGGATCGATTCCCATAAACTGATATATCACGTTCCCAGGGTGAACGCGTGGCTGGCGGGAAAGGCTATTTACCCTTTGTATATCGAGATCTCTCCATCGGGAATATGCAATCATCGCTGTATTTTCTGCGCCTATGATTTCGTAGGCTACAAGCCGAATTTCCTCGATACCTCAATTCTTAAAAGCAGGCTCGGCGAAATGGCTTCTCTCGGAGTAAAAAGCGTCCTTTATTCCGGTGAAGGCGAGCCTTTATTGCACAAGGATATCTCCGCGATAGTAAATTATACCAGAAGATCTGGTATCGATACGGCGCTGGCGTCGAACGGGGTATTGTTAGACAAGTCTATGGCTGATTCGATCCTGGGCAGTCTTAGCTGGATCAAAATAAGCATGAATGCCGGGACAAAAAAGACGTATGCGTCGATCCATCGCGCGCCCGCCGCTGATTTCGACCGGGTAGTAAAAAATCTATCCTATGCTGCGCGCCTGAAAAGACAAAAGAAGTACGAATGCGCTATAGGGATACAGATCCTGCTTTTGCCAGAGAATTCCGGCGAAATAGTCGCATTAGCCAGGAAGGCCAGGGACATCGGCGCGGATTACGTGGTGGTTAAACCTTATTCGCAGCACCCCTTAAGTATTACCAGGAAATATGAGGATATGAAATATTCTCAATATCTCAAGCTCGCGGATAAGTTGAAAGGCATTCAAGACAAAAATTTCGAGGTTATTTTCCGAACCGCCGCTATGAAAAAGTGGGACGACGGCGGACATTCGTATAAACATTGTTACGCGCTTCCTTTTTGGGCGCACATTGACAGCGCGGGCACTATCTGGGGTTGTCCGGTATATTTCGGGGATGAAAGGTTTAACCGCGGTAATATTTATAAGAATACGTTCAAGCAGATCTGGCGGAGCGCGAAGCGAAAGGAATTGGAGAATTTCGCGCGAAATAAGCTGAATATCCGCCATTGCCGGGTCAATTGCCGGATGGATGAGATCAACCGGTATCTGTGGGAATTGAAAAATCCGTCCGCGCATGTGAATTTTATATAAAGAATGGTGAATAGACATAAATGAAAGCCGATCCCGCTGCATTGGAAAAAAAGGCGAAAGAACTGAGGAAAACTGTATTTAAAAGTATTTGTTCCGCCGGCGGCGGGCATATCGCGGGTTCGTTGTCCGCCGTAGAAATCCTCGAGGTCCTTTACAACGGCATTTTACGCGTCGATCCTCAGGATCCCGGCGCGCCCGGGAGAGACCGTTTTATTTTGAGTAAGGGGCACGGCGGGGTCGCATTATACGCGATACTGGCGGAGCGGGGATTTTTTCCGCGTGAAATACTGCGCACTATAGGTAAAAAAGGCAGCGTCCTGGGGGGGCACCCCGATATGCATAAAGTTTGCGGGGTGGAAGCTTCTACGGGCTCTCTGGGGCATGGTTTTTGTTTCGGGGCAGGGATAGCCCTGGCGGGGAAACTCGATAAAAAAGATTA
>JBAYMQ010000098.1:0-4991 GCA_041663465.1 Candidatus Omnitrophota bacterium
CGGAGTATATAACAAAAAGGCTTGACACGAGCGGGGATTGTACATACAATTATGCACAAGGAGGCCCAATGATCACAGCAATCGGCATCGTTGCAGGAGAAATATGGCATTATCTTGATCAGCACGGCGAGGCTTTGGTTTCAGAGCTCATCAAGGGCATAGATAAACCGCGGGATAATATCCTTATGTCGTTAGGATGGCTCGCGCGCGAGGGGCATGTGATTTTGCAGAATAGCAACGGCGATTACAAAGCATCTTTACGGAAGCATGATCGATGAAAGCGGTTTTGTCGAGCCAAAAAGGCATGGCTTTGTATCTTGTTCTGGCTGTTTTGATCGTTGTGGTAATAATCGCGGGAATGTTCCTGAATTTAGTGTTAAGCCAGGCGAGATTAACGCATCATCAGGTCAGCCGCACACAGGCATATTTTGCCGCGCGCATGGGGATGAACTACGCTATCGAAATGCTTAGCAGAAATGATCCGGGCTGGTCATCGACCTCCGCATTTAACTATACCATTTGCAAATCAGGAACCTGCGATAAAAACGAGCCTGATCTGCCTCCAAGTATTAGAAATGTTACAATTAATGTCGGGGATGTTGAAATAGGTTCGAATATCCGCCCTCTTAATATAACCGTTGACTACGCCTACCAGTTGAATTAATCCTGTTGTATCCCAATCCTGTAACTGTAGTATAATCAAGCATTTAACTCATTAAAGTAAATCTAAGTAATATTGTTATATTTCTATTGTGTATAATTGTTTATAGGAGATATACTAAATTGCGCTTTTTTAGTGATTAAAAGTAAGTTTAATGAAAACTATATAATAATTATATGATATAATTATCCATAGTTTTGTATTTCTGACACCTGCTATTATCAGATCAATTTGATATATCCCCATGATATCAGATCCCATTGCATTATGGCTATCATATAGCGGAGATTTAAGCGCTACATTAGTATTTTTTATCCACTATGAAGTAAGATGGGTATAAAGTAAGTAAGTTTAAAGTATAAAATATAGCAAGAAAATGAACATTCATACTCTATCATAAAATTTATGAAATAAAGCTTGACAAAATTTTTAGAATATGGTTTAATCGTTCTAGAGTCCGTAAAAAAAGAAAGAACATCAAACAAAATGACAAGACTAATAAACATTGAGGAATTGGCTGATTACCTCAGAATCCAGAAGCAAACGATCTATAACTGGTTGTATCAAGGTAAAATTTCCGGCATTAAAGTGGGGGGTGTCTGGCGCTTTGACCGTAAAGATATAGACGCGTGGTTAAAGAGCAGGCGCAGAATGCTTAAGTCAGGAGATAATCAATGAAATCAGTCGGGCTTTATTTTGGTCCACGGAACGTGAGTATAATCGAGGCCGACGGTAAGCATATTGTCAATATTATTCAATTCCCCGTGCTTAAAAGCGACACCAATGTTTTAGACGATAAATCGCCCGAGGATCTTAAGATAGGACAGATGCTCAGCGATGAAATGAAGAAGAACCCGTTTGAGGCGAAATCTGTCAACGTGCTGATCCCGGGCAAAGATTTTATTATCCGCACTTTTCATATGCCGGTGCTCCCCCAGTCGGAATTGAATAACGCCGTGCGTTTTGAAGTGAAAAAATATATCCCGTTCAAGGTAGAGGATCTGGTGGCGGATTTCAGGGTGATATATGATAAATCGAACCGGAAGAATCTTGTGTTGTTTGTCGGTATCAAAAAAGATATCCTGGCCAGATATACGGGGATCCTCGCTCAGGCTAATCTTAAAGCTGAGTCTGTGGAGTATTCCGGATTTTCCGCGTTACGGCTCCTGCAACAGGCGAATATAAAAGAGCGGGAGACGGTCGCGATAGTTTATGCTGATCCGGTTGAGGATGATGAGGTCAATTTTGTTGTGCTGGAAGATGGATTCCCGTTGTTCAGCCGGGACATTGTCCTGTCCGGGTACGCGGAGGAAGGCGGCATCAAGATCCAACAGCTGGCGCTTGCCGACAAGATCGAGAAGCTTAAGATCGAAGTGAGGGTGTCGCTGGATTATTATCTCCGGAAATTCCCCACTAAAAATATCAAGAAGATCATATTTGTGGCGTCACCCGAATATCGCGCGGAGCTTGAAGGGTTTGTGAAGGAAAGGACCCTCGCGTCGCGTTTTATTGAAATGGGCAGCTTGTCTGATAAACCGGGCGTGTTCTCGCTGGGATTTTACAAAGCGTACGCGGGCGCCTTGACTAAAACTGTGGTTCCAAAAGTTAAAATTGATTTGCTGTCGGTGAATATGAAGGCCAGGACTTCGCACGTTAAATCCGACAGCCCGTTCAGTTTTGTGCATGTGCAGTTCCAGCTGAAATATGCGATATGGGGTTTATTGATCTGCGCCGCCGCGTATGGCTGGGGCGTGTACCAGCAGATACCAGCGAAGCGGGATCTGGACGCGGCGAGAGGGACGCAGCCCCGCGTTGCGGCGGTTTCGCCCGACGCAAGCCTGGAAGACATGGTTAAACAAAACAGCAAGTATATGGAAAAGCTGAAGAATATAGATCTTGAATTGAAGAAGCGCTTGCTTTTGACCAGGGTGCTTGATGTTATTCCCCGGGTCATTCCTGAGGGCGTCTGGCTCAGGGATTTTGGGTTCCAGCGCGATAAAACAAACAGCAGCCTGACTATCTCGGGATGGGCGTATTTGGATGATAGTAACAAGGAGCTGGAGGCCATTAATTTGTTCCAGTCGCAATTAAGCGCGGATCCCGAATTCAGCCAGTTCTTTAAAAATATCAGCCTTATTTCCGCGGATCAAAGCGTATTCGAACAAAAAGCTTGCACCATTTTTACTATAGTGTGTAAGGGGGCGAGATAATCCTATGATAACGGTTGAAGAACTTATCATTAAAATCCAGAAGAATTTTGTCAATATAGCGGTGTGCGTTATATGCGTTATAGTGGCATTAAGGATATATTCCGCCCAAAACAACCGGGTCGAAGCCATCCGGGCGGAGACCGACCTGGAGTCTCAAAAATCGGCTGTTTTGCATGATATCAGCAATTATGAATCGCGGTTCAAAAAGCTGCACGGGCAGGTCAATATTAAAGATGACACCGCGGTAATCAATACGCTGAACACGATCGCCAAGGATTCGCAGGTTAAGATAATAGTTTTGAGGCCTATGCCGCAGGAAAAAATTTCGGGTTATATACGATATCCGTACTCGATGAGCATCGCGGTCGATAATTATCACATGTTGGGCAAATTCATAAGTGTTCTGGAAAGCCATCCTTTTATGTTCAGTATCGTTTCTATGAATGTCGAAGCGGACACGTCGGATGAGTCTAAACGTTATAAAATGCAAGTGAACCTGGAAATAAGCACTATTCTTGTTAAGGATTAGTACGATGAATACAAATAAGATCGCGATGAGCGCGGCAATGATGATAGCGGCTGGAAGCGCTTTATTTATTAATATATCAATAGCGAGCGGCCAGGACGCTCCGCCTCAGCCCGAGGGGCCAGATACGGCAAATGTTTCGTATACTTCCATGCGCCTGAGGGATCCTTTTTTGCCGTGCGTGAGGAAAGAGATGGTGTCTGTCGCGGAGCTTCAAGATACGGCTGCGGCCGCTCTTCCGCCGTTGACGATCTCTGGGATCACCTGGGGAAGCAGTTTCGCGCAGGCTATCGTTAACGGTAAAGTTGTCAGGGCAGGGGATATGATCGACGATGTTAAGGTGGTTTCAATCTCCAAAGAAGGATTGGTTTTATTATATAATTCTCAGCAGGTTACGATCCCGGCACCCGGAGCGAGCAGCGTAAAAAGATAGCGCGGCGCTTACGGTAAAAAGCAATTCAAGGAGGCTTATTATGAGAAAATTTCTAAGATTACCGGTTTTGGTCCTCAGCGTGACATTCAGCTTGTTCCCTGTCGCTCTCAGGGCTCAGGATCAGGCGTCTATTGCGGGGACTAAAGGTTCTTCCCTTGTCAATGCCGATCTGTCCCTGGGAAGCTCTGCTCTGATGGATGAGCCCATATCGCTTGACCAGACAATATCCATGGATCTGCAGGACGCGAACTTGAGGGATGTTTTGAAGATATTTTCCATTCAATCCGGACTCAATTTTATAGCGTCCGACGCGGTGGAGAACAAAAAAATAACGCTTTATCTCGATAGCGTGCCCATCAAATTAGCAATGGATAAGCTTTTTGAGACGAATAAACTGAACTATGAGTTTGACGAGGACGCCGGCATTTTTGTGGTGCGCGGGAAGGAAGAGAACGTGGATATGATCACGGAGGTGTTCCGTCTCAGATATCGTTCCGTTTCGAGTTCCAATATGGAGAAGCAGAGGGCCGGTTTATTCTCCGGGGAGTTAGTTTCGGGCGGTACCGGGGAGGGCGGGACGGCAGCGGCCGCGATAAGCGATATAAAGGCCACGATCCAGCAAATATTGAGCCCCGTAGGAAAGGTGTCCGAAGACAATAAAACGAACAGCCTTATTATTACGGACGTGCCAAGCCGGTTCCCTCAGATCCGCGCTATTATAGCGACACTGGATATGCCCCAGGCGCAGGTGATGCTTGACGTGGAAATGCTTGATGTGAGCAAGGACCTGGTGGATAAAATGGGATTTAATTTTTCCGAGAATCCTTTTATGACGTTTTCATTGGGCATGGGCGATAAGGCTACAGCCTTTCCTTTCAGTACTTCGTCGTTGAAATCGGCCGGAACCGCCCTGACGCGCACCGCCGGGACGCTCAGCTTTACCAACGCGGACGGGCCGTTTTCAGCCGCTCTCAATTTCCTTAAAAAAAGTCATGACGTGAAGCTGCTGGCCAGGCCGCGTATCCTCACGCTAAACAATGAGACGGCGGAGATCGGTATTACTAAAGACGAGGTTGTGTCCCGGACGTCGGAGTATAACACGGATACGCAGCAGACGACGTACACTTATGAACGGTCATCTTCTTTGTCTCTTACGCCGGA
>JBAYMQ010000099.1:0-4975 GCA_041663465.1 Candidatus Omnitrophota bacterium
ATCGACGCGATGCAGGACGGCGGGACGCTTAGTATTCATACGGGGGCGGTTACGACGGCGTCGGGGGCCGGCGTCTGTATCCAGATCCATGATTCAGGCAGCGGCATTCCGCGGGAGATCCTTAGCAAGGTCTTCGACCCTTTTTTTACCACAAAACGCGCAAAAAACGGCACAGGCCTGGGGCTTTCTATTGTTAAAAGCATCATTGAAATGCATAAAGGTTCGATTGAAATAAAGAATAAGAGCGATGGCGGTGTTACGGTTACCGTATTACTTTCCGTTTAATACAAGGAGGATGGCATGCCGGATAAGAAAAAGATCTTGATAGTGGATGATGAAGAGGATTTTGGTAAAATGGTAAAGCTTAACCTGGAGCGCACGGGGGGATATGAGGTAAAATGCGAGACCAGGGGCGGCAACGCCGTTGCTTCAGCCCAGGAATTTTCTCCCGATCTGATATTCCTTGATGTTATAATGCCTGATGTGGACGGCGGCGAAGTAATGGGAAGGATTAAGGAGAATCCAGCCGTGAATAATATCCCGGTGGTTTTTTTGACCGCGATCGTTACCGACAAGGAAGCTGCGCAGTTGGAAGGTATTGTCGCGGGCAGGCCGTTCCTCGCCAAGCCCATTACAACAGCGAAGTTGATCGCGTGTATCAATAAGTATCTCAAATAGGGCCGAATACTCATGAAGATACAGCTAAAATTCCTGATACTGTTGATTTCGGTTGTCGCGGCGCTATTTTTATTCTTTTTATTTTATTCTTCATTCCAAAGAGCCAGCCTGATAGATCTGTTCAAGTCTGAACAGGCGCAAAGCCAGAGGGTCTTCAACACTATCCTGGATATCCAGTCCGGTTTTGTGCGAGTGGTGGCGCAGGATTACACCGTATGGGATGATATGCGCGCGTATATGGCCTCAGGCGATCCCGCCTGGGCGAAGGATAATCTCGACACTATTATTGATACGTTTAAGGTCGACGCGTTTTGGGTATACCGTCTTGACGGGACATTGCTTTATAACCGGAGTTCGCTGTCCGCTAATAGTTTGGCGTCGCTCGCCATAGATCCCCGGCTTTTTTTAAAAAAAGGTTCGGTTGAGCGTTTTTTTGTAAAGACTAACCTGGGGCTGTGCGAGATATACGCGGCAACCGTCCATCCTACGGGCGATCTAGCCCGTAAAACCCCGCCGGCCGGTTATTTCCTGGTTGGCCGGTTGTGGAATGCATCTTTCCTGAATGAGATATCCAATCTGACCGGGGGCGTTGTTTCCATGTCGGATGTTGATCAAAAAGTATCGGCGGCATCTTTCGCGGGTTCTTACGACAAAGGTGTTGTTATACTTCGCAGAGCTCTGTCGTCCTGGGACGGCAAGGAAGTTTCTGTCCTGGAGATGCGCACTGAGTCGCCCGTATTGCGTAATTTTAATAAGCAGTTGAACCGTTATATAATCATTTTTTTCATAATCGGGTTGTTCCTCGTTTCCTCTGTTTTTTCATACGTATTCCGTTGGTTTACGCATCCTTTGCGGTTGATCGCCGCGGCTTTGGAAAAAGAAGATGTCGGATTTTTAAAAGCGTTCGATAAGTCCCGTGATGAATTCGGCGCTATTGCCGGGCTTATAAATAGTTTTTTCTCGCAGCGCGAACAGTTGTTCAGGGAGATCCAGGAGCGCCGCCATGCTGAGGAAAAGCTTTCCCGCGCGGCCGGCGAATGGCGCACGACTTTCGATTGCATCAATGAACAGGTATCGGTTATGGATAAGAATTACCGTATCTCGCGCGTTAACCTGGCATTCGCGCAGCATTTTAACATGGATCCGGATGAGATCACGGGCAAAGTGTGTTATGAATTGCTGGGCAGGGGCAAGGCGTGTCCGCGTTGCCCGTACCGCAGGATCATGACAACGAAAAATTCGCATTTTTCAGAGTATTATTGCGTCGAGACCGGGGTATATTCCGAAGTAACCTGTTCGCCGATCCTCGACGCCTCCGGAGATGTCACCGGCGCTATACATATTGTCAAGGATATTACGTCGCGCAAAGACATGGAAAAACAACAGCGCCTGGCTGTTTTGGGCAGATTAGTCGCGGATATGGCGCACGAGGTAAATAATCCCCTGATGGTCATATCCGGCAGGGGTCAGCTATCGCTTATGGAGCAGATCGCGTCCCCGGATTTGAAGGAAAACCTGACGATCATCATTGATGAATGCCAGCGGGCAAAGGAGATCATTCAACGCCTGCTGAAATTCGCCAAGCCGTCTGTCAAGGATATGCGGCGGGTAAATATCCAGACATGCATCGATACGGTCATACGGCTTATCGAACATCAGTTTTCTGTGTCAGGCATCGCGTTCATCAGGCATTATCTCGATAACCCGCCGTTTGTCAGTATCGATGACCGCCAGATGCAGGAAGTATTAATGAATCTTTTTAATAACGCGCGGGAAGCCATGCCTAAGGCCGGAACTATCAGCGTGATAGTAACCAGCGCGAATGATTGTCTCACGATCGAGATCCGGGACACCGGTTCGGGGATGGCTCCGCAGGTTAAAAAGAGGATATATGAGCCTTTTTTTACCACTAAGGACCGGGGGACAGGGCTCGGTTTGTCGGTATGTTATGGCATTATCAAATCGTATGGGGGAAGTCTGGAGTTTGTTAGTGAACAGCAATCGGGCACATCCGTTTTCATAAAATTGCCCATAGCGCGGGAGCAAAGCGCGAAATGAAGATCAAAAATTCATTGTCCATCCGCGTAATGTTGATCGTTTTCGCTATAATGGCGGCTATTTTCGCGGTTATGACCATTATGTCGACATCGAGCCAGAACAGATCTATCTGGGAACGTAATCTTGAGGAAGCGAACATTATATCGAACTTGATCCTTAACGCGATACGCTATCCCATGCTTACCGGAGATCAGGATGTTATTCAGCGTCAGTTTGATAACTTTTCCAATTCGGAAGGGATCGACGCGGTTTCGCTTGTCGATCATTTGGGTATTGTAAAGCGGTCGACCGATCGAAGTATAATAGGGCAGATGTCATTGGCGAATGGTCTTGAACGGGTGCTTTCAGGAGAGGATATCCAGACTATTGAAAGGAAGAAACGCGACGATGCGTGGGTCTTTTCGAGGCACGCGCCTATTTTGAATGAGCCGGCGTGTTATGCCTGCCATGGCAAAGATAAAAAAGTCCTGGGGACTCTGCGCGTTACGCTTGGTCTCGATCGCGCATTTTCCGAGCTCAAGCATATGCGTTCGCAGAGCATCTTCATGACTGTCCTTGGCCTTATTGCCATCGTTGTCCTGGTTAATATATACTTGTTCAGGACGGTTGTCCGGCCGATACGGACGCTTGAACAGGGTATGCGCGGCGTCGCGCAAGGCAATCTTTCGCAGCAGATATCCGCGGTTACCCAGGACGAGATCGGTTCTTTGACGAGAATGTTCAACGCCATGACATTGGACATAGGGCATTTGGTCGAGAAAGAGAAAGCGCTGGTCGCCGCGGAACAAGTCCGCACCGATAAATTGGCGTCGGTTAATGCGGACCTGGTGCAGGAGATAAAGGAGCGCCGGAAAACAGAAGAAAAGCTTAATACCGCCTACCGCCAGTTTTCGGATATTATCGAATTTCTGCCCGATGGAACATTTGTTGTTGACCGGGATCGTAAGGTCATAGCATGGAACAGGATCATGGAAGAACTAACGTCCGTGTCGAAACGCGATATTATCGGCAAAAGCGATTACACGTACGCCGTGCCTTTTTACGGCGTCGCCAGGCCGATGCTGATCGATCTGATCTTTGAGCCGAATACGAAGTACGAAACGGGGTATGAGTTTTTCGAGCGCAGCGGTGACAGACTCTATGCCGAGACCACGTCCCGATTCCTCAAAAGCGGCAGGGATGTCCGGTTGTGGGCGGTCGCTTCTCCGTTGTACGACAATAACGGCACGCTGGTCGGAGCCATAGAATCTGTCCGCGACGTTACCATGTACAAGCTTAATGAAGAACGCATTATCCGCGCCGCCCAGGAATGGCGCATTACGTTCGATTCAATCCATGATCTGATCAGTATCATTGATAAGGATTATAAGATCGTCAGGTGTAATATGTCGTTTGCCGACGCGTTCCATATGAAACCGGAAGATGTTGTAGGCATGGATTGCGTGTCGATGTTCTATGGCAAGGATATACATCCCGAGGTTGTTCTCGCGCAAAATGTATTTAGCGCGGGTGATACAGAAGTCGAAGAGATACTTCTGGCGAATATTAACCGTTTTTTTGAGGTTACATCGTCCCCGATCTATGACTCGGCCGGCAAGGTGGCGGGCGCTGTCATGATAGCCAAGGATATCACGTCACGCAAGGAGTTGCAGAAGAAAGAGCGGTTGGCGCAGTTAGGCAAGCTCGTCGCTGATATGGCGCATGAGGTCAATAATCCGCTGATGATCATTTCCGGGCGCGCCCAGTTGTCGCTTATGGAAGATATCAATAACCCTGAAGTTAAGAGCAATCTCACTATCATTATGGACGAGTGCCAGCGCGGCAAGGATATCATACAGCGGTTGTTGAAATTCTCGCGCCGCGGCAAGAATGAGATCACTCCGATCGACATCAACAAGTCCATCGAGTCTATCGTGAATATCCTGGAGCATCAGTTTTCCCTTTCCAGTATTGAGATCAAAAAGAATTACGGCGCCGACTTGCCTCCGATCATGGGCGATGAGCGCCAACTGCAGGAAGTTTTTATGAACCTTTTTTCCAACGCGCGCGAGGCCATGCCGCAGGGAGGAACGATCGAGATCACGACATCTCTGCAGCCCGACGCTATTCAGATCGTGGTCAAGGATACCGGCAGCGGAATGAGCCATGAAGTGCAGTCCAGGGTATGCGAACCGTTCTTTACGACCAAAGAAAAGGGCACGGGCCTGGGCTTATCGGTTTGTTATGGTATTATCAAGGG
>JBAYMQ010000100.1:0-4891 GCA_041663465.1 Candidatus Omnitrophota bacterium
AACCGCCGATGCCAAAGTTACTATCAACAACGGTTTCAACGCCATGGCAAGCTCAAGCCAGGAAACTGTCAGCCGGTCGACAAAACCGAAGCGCACGCGCCGCATGCCGGCATCAGCCTTCATTCCTGAAGCCAGATATTTCTTGATGTCGCTTGCCCGGACCGGGCCGTATATAACAGAAAATCCTGAAAAAGCCTGCACCATGCGGCAGGATACTCCCGGCGCGCCAAGCTGAGGAACAATAAGTTTTCTTGTATCAACTATCTTCTCAAGGCGCGTAAGCCCGATCCTGTTGCAAATCTCCAGCGTGCTGAACGTCTCCTTACCCGCAGCGCACCAGACATTAACCCCTTTAGTATCAATAACCAGGATCCATATATTCAATCCGCCAAGTTGCCGGCGAAGTTCGTCAAAAGAAAGTTTATAATTCGCCGACACCAGCACGGGCGACAGGCGATCAGGTTTGCCTACGGCATAAATACCCGGCGCCACCGCATAGTTCATGCGATCAATATCCAATCGAACCTTCACCATCCCCGCATAATCGGAAAAGGTCCATCGCGTCGAAATAACATCAATATCGCCGGCTTCCGTGGTAATGCGATCTATTGCGGGAACAGAGCGATACTTGATATTGTCCTTCGCGCGGGGACCACAGCAACATTGGTCATTTTTCCTATTTTCTCCACCGGCACGATTTCCGCCCATAATCCTTCACACACCCTTCACATTTCAGCAGCAACAACAATTCCCGTCATTCCCGCGCCGATCCTTAAATGTTTTTAAAATATTTCTTATTGTAACGCTCAAGCAATTCGACGCTCTTTTCCCTGCATTTGCCGCAGACCGTGCCGCATTTCGTCCGTTCCTGCAGCTGATAATAATTCCTGGCGCCTTCGAGAACCGCGTTCTCGATTTCAGAATCTGTAATACCCAAACACCGGCAGATCACGTGCTCTTTTTCTTCTTTAACCTTATCGAGCCTGCCGGAGCGGATGTAATAATCATCGATGGCGGCGCGCAGCGCTTTGTCGCCCAGGACTGAACAATGGATCTTATGCTCGGGCAATCCCCCCAGCGCGGCGGCGATATCACGGGAACTCAATTTATACGCCTGGTCAAGAGTCTTCCCTATGGCCAATTCCGACAACACGGACGTGCTGGCGATCGCGCTGGCGCAGCCATACGTCTTCCATTTGAGATCCGCGATTGTCTGTTTTTCTTTATCGACCTTGATAACAACGACCATTTCGTCGCCGCATTTAATATTCCCTATAATACCCCTGCCGTCGGCTTCAAATGCCGATTCATCCATGAGCAAATTACGCGGATGCATGAAATGTTCTTTCACCTTATCCGTATAGAGCCACGCTTTATCCATGTTTAACCCCCGGAGAAACCGTTGAGATCTGGCGCACCCGTTTAATGACCTGGGCAAGCTTTTCCGCGGCATAATCTATATCCCCGGGTGTCGTATCCCTGCCCATAGACATTCGGATAGAACCGTGCGCCTGTTCCGGCGACATTCCCGTTGCCATGAGTACGTGCGACGGATCCAATGAACCTGACGCGCACGCGGAGCCGGTGGAAACCGCTATACCCTCCAGATCGAGATACAACAAGATCGCCTCACCTTCCGCGCCGCTGAAAGACACATTCAACGTGCCGGGCAAATTATCAACCGGATGGCCGTTAAACCGGATATCCGGGATATTCTTCTCTATGCTGTTCTTCAATTTCTTTTTTAACGCGGTAAGCCGCCTTGATTCATCGGACATTTCTATCTGCCGCGTCTCGATCGCCTTGCTCAATCCGATAATGCCGAGGGTATTTTCCGTACCGGCCCTTCTCCCTTTTTCCTGATGACCGCCCCTTATAAACGGACAGAATGGGGCGCCTTTACGGACGTACAACGCGCCGATGCCTTTGGGCCCGTAGATCTTGTGGCCCGAGAACGAAAGATAATCGACTCCGAGATCTTTCACGTCAACCGGCATCTTTCCCACGGCCTGGACCGCGTCCGTATGGAACAGCGCGCCGGACGAGTGAACGATCCCGCTGATCATTCTAATATCCTGGATCGTGCCTATCTCGTTATTAGCGGTCATAACCGATACAAGGCCGGTGCGCGGCGAAAAAGCGGATTTAAGCTGCTCAATATCAACTTTACCATATTGATCAACGCCGATATATATGACTTTATTCCCTCGTTGTTCAAGGCACGCGGCCGATTCCAGAACGCATGGATGCTCGATCCTGGTCGTTATGATCTCTTTCCGGGCGGCAGATAAACACGGCGCGTCGCAGTTGCGGGATCCCTGACAGTTAAAAAGGTTTATGACCGTATTATTAGCTTCAGAGCCGCTGCCCACAAAAATTATCTCTTCGGGAGCCGCATTTATAAACGCGGCTACCCGTTCCCGCGACTCTTCGATCTGTCTTCGCGCTTCCCTGCCGGATTCATGCAGGCTTGACGGATTACCGAACACATCCATTGCCTTCTGAAGCGCTTTTTTGACATCGGGATGTATGGGAGTCGTGGCATTATGATCGAGATATACCAAACCTTTCTTTTTCATTTACGCACCTCTAATTTATCCAAAACGCGGTCAAGCACCTGACCTGTGAAATTAATTTCAAGCAGTTTAAGAGCGTCATCGCGCGACATCAACCCGTCGCGGATCATTTTGCTCATTTCCACATGATAATGCGTGTACCCGAAATTTTTCATGGAATTATAAACCGACAGGAAGTTCAACGCGCAATTAGTGGTTTTGGCCGGGTAACTTTCAGCCGGGAATTCCCACTTCAGCTCTTTCTTGATCACCTCGACATATGAATCCTGGTCAACCGGAAGAAACCAGTGCGGCGACAGCACTATGGCATGATGTTTCTTCTTCGCGCGGGCAAGAACTTCTTCCATGCTGCGCGGGAAATCCTTATATTTCGGATTTTTCTTTATATATCCATCCAAATATGACTGCGTCGCCTTGGCCATGGATATAAACTCCTGCTGATGCACGTTACAACCGCACCTTGACATACACGGTTGTTTTGTAGCCTGGCCTTTTGTCCATCCCGCGATGATCACCGGGATATCGTAGCGCGCCGCCACATCAAAGGTCAACTGCATATACCATATGGAACACGGATGACAAATAACAGCTTTGGACCCGGTCCTGGCGATATCGGCGAACATATCCTTCATAAAATCGGACCTGAAAATAATATGGTCGACCCCCAGAATATCAACCGCTTTGCGCACATTATCCATAGCGTCGTCGGTCTCGAAGCCATGGTCGAACGTGAACGCTAACGGGTTTCGCTTATACCTTTTTTTCATATAATACAAAGACGCCGTGGAATCCTTGCCTCCCGAGCACATCACTAAACAATCGTAAGGGCCTTTTGTTTGATTTTGATTAAGGAGTTTTACAAACTCAGTCTCGAGAAAAACCGTTTGTTGGGATCGGCCTGAAGACTTCTCGTGTTCACGGCATATATTGCATACTCCCTGGCTATCGAGCCAAATATCGGGTTTCGATTCCGGCAGAACGCATTTAACGCAAACAGCCTTAGGGGAAATCAACACTTTTTGACGATCATTCTCCATTTATTCTCCATCCGTTCTTTAGAAATTATTCCATGCCCATCCTGGGCTAACGAATGCCCCACATTCTCTACCGGCTCCCCGTCGTCCAGGATCACCTCGAGGCAACTGCCGGCCGCCATTCCTGAAAGCTTTAAAAGCACCATCGCGGCATTCTCAGGGCAACGCACGCCGGACAGATCCATGGATTCAGTTATTTTTTTATTGCGCATCGTTTCTCCCTGCCGCGCGCGCGAATTTTCGCAGAACAGCTAAAAAATAGTTCATCTCTTGTTTCGTCGTCCATTTACACAATGACGCGCGGACAACGCTTTTCGCGTCGGGTTCTGACAAACCGATAGCCCGCAGAACATGGCTGGGCTTTAACGCGTTCGAAGAACACGCCGAACCTATAGAAACGATTATCCCCTGTTTATCGAGTTCAAGGAACAGACTTTTCGCCGTAATCCCTCTTAGCGCGAAACTGATATTACCGCACAACCGCCGCGCGCGAGGGCCTATAATAGTCATTCCATGAATAACGCGGGCGGCTTCGCTCATAAAATAGTCCCGAAGCGCTGACATACGCCTGGCGTCATCAAAATCCGATATTTCGACGGCTTTAGCGAAGCCGGCAATGCCTTCCGTATTACTTGTCCCGGGGCGCACGCCTTTTTCCTGTTTGCCCCCATGCATGATCGGGTGCAATTCTACGCCTTTTTTTATATATAAAGCGCCTACGCCCCTGGGCCCGTGGATCTTATGGCTGTTCAAAGTAACCATATCCGCATTACACTTTTTTACATCAAGCGCCACTTTAGTAAAACTTTGACAAGCATCCGTATGGAACAAAACTTTCTTTTTACGGCAAACTTCGCCTATTTCCCGCAAGGGCTCGATAACGCCTATCTCATTATTCGCGTGATGCACCGATACTAATATCGTCGACGGCCTGATGCTCTTCAGGATATCCCGCGGATCAATAACGCCGTTCATATCTACAGGAACACGCGTTACTTTTACGCCGCCGCATTCAAGACAGCGCGCCGTTTCCATGATACTCGCGTGTTCAATGGCGGAAATTACAATATGACTGCCTCTGAGGCCGCGGCGTAAAACTACGGACTTCAGGGCGATATTATTAGCCTCTGTTCCTCCTGAGGTAAAATATATCTCGTCAGGGCTGGAGTTAATGAATCCCGCGATCACCTGACGGGCCTTTTCCACAACCATGGAAGCGCGAACGCCCAAAGCGTGTATACTGGCGGCATTGCCAAGCCCTTCGTTATATACATCGGTCAT
>JBAYMQ010000101.1:0-4891 GCA_041663465.1 Candidatus Omnitrophota bacterium
GGGTAATTCCGGGGACACAGTACTTAATTCTATCTAAAATAACCCCTGGATTATCCTATAGCGACAGGCCCTCTCTCTTCTGTCCTGACCCGGATACATTCCTTAAGATCTACAATAAAGATCTTGCCGTCGCCGATTTCACCGGTCTTAGCGCCTTTAACAATCGCCTTGATGGTCGGTTCAACATAATTATCGTTCACGGCGATCTCCAGCCGGATCTTTCTTAACAGATTACCCGTCTCTTTTGCTCCACGGTAAACCTCAGCAATACCTTTCTGGCGGCCATGTCCCAAAACCTCGCTTACCGTGATCAGGTTGACTTCCACTTTATAAAGTTCTTCTTTTACTTCCTCCAGCTTATCCGGCTGTATGATCGCGATGATAAGTTTCATATAATCCCTCCTTTTAGGACGAGTATAACGTATGGGCTGTCTCTCCCTGCGAGTTCCGCAGCCCCCGCAGGGGCGAGGACTGTTCGAGCAGGGAGAGATAGCCCATACGTTTTATTATTCCAGAACCGTATATGCCTTCTCCCTATGCTGAGTTAGATCCAGACCAATCGCCTCGTCTTTCTCGCTGACTCTTACCCCTATGGTTGCATCGACTGCTTTATAGATCACCCAGGACACGACCCCTGAATAAATCAGGGTAACCGCCACCGCGTAGAACTGAACCAGTAACTGATGGGGATTACCATAGAACAAACCATCAGCTCCGGCCGGATTCACCGCTTTGGATGCGAATAAACCTGTAGCCAACGCCCCCCAGATCCCGCCTACGCAATGCACTCCGAAAGCGTCCAGAGAATCGTCATACCCGAACTTCGGTTTAAGTACGGTCACCGCTATAAAACAGAACACGCTGACCAGCATCCCTATAATAACCGCGGGCACGACACTGACAAATCCCGCCGCAGGAGTGATTGCGACTAAACCCGCTACCGCTCCGGAGCAAACCCCGAAGATGGTCGGTTTACCGTTACGCAGCCATTCAATGACCGCCCAGCTTAAACCCGCGGCGGCAGCCGCCGTATTGGTAACGACAAATGCATTGGCGGCCAAACCGTTAGCCGCAAGCGCGCTGCCGGCGTTAAAACCAAACCAGCCGAACCAGAGAAGGCCCGTTCCCAACGCCACAAACGGTATGTTATGCGGAGACGGAATATTCTTCTCCAGATTCTTTCTTTTACCTATAACGATCGCCATGACTAAAGCCGCAATCCCCGCATTGATATGCACAACCGTCCCTCCGGCAAAATCCAGAGCGCCCATACCCCGCAGCCAGCCGCCGATACCCCAGACCCAGTGGCAAACCGGGGCATACACAAACGTAACCCACAGAAGTATGATCGCGAGGAACGCCGCGAATTTCATCCGTTCCGCGAACGCCCCTATGATCAAAGCCGGAGTGATGATCGCGAACATTGCCTGAAAGATCATGAACGCCTGATGCGGAATGGTCGCCGCGTAATCCGCGTACGGCTCCAGTCCCACGCCGTTCAACCCCACCCAGGCAAATCCGCCCCAGAAACCTTTGCCAGGAGCGAACGATAAACTATAGCCGCCCAGCACCCACCACACGCTCACCAGGCACATAATGATAAAACATTGCATCAAAACACTCAGGACGTTCTTCTTTCGAACCATACCTCCATAAAAAAAAGCCAGCCCCGGAGTCATGAGCAAAACCAAAGCCGAGGACATCAACACCCACGCAGTATCTCCAGCATTCATGACAACCCTCCGATTTTATAACGCGTTTCCACCTATTTCTCCTGTTCTGACCCGTATCACCTCATCTATCGGCGATACGAATATTTTACCGTCTCCGATCCGCCCGGTCCGGGCGGCATCCCGGATCGCGGCAACCACTTTTAAAACATCACCATCTTTCACTACCAGTTCTATCTTGGTCTTGGGCAAAATACCGACTTTATATTCTTCCCCGTTTATTTTCTGAATCGTACCGCGCTGATTACCGTGGCCGTCGACCTGGATGATCGTCAGCCCGGGACAATTCACCTCCTCAAGCGCTTTGCGAACGGGGCCTACGCGTTCAGGTCTGATAATAGCGGCAATCTTTTTCATCGCGCACCTCCTTATTTAGAAACTATACTTGAGCGTCACGCCGGAGAATACCCGCGCTTCCTGGGCGCCGTCGCTTTTCTCTTTCAGATCCCCTAACGGAGCCGAATAATTAACACCGGGCGTCACGGTCATCGATTTCGTCAACGGCACGGTAAACCCGGCGCCGAGCCCTATATCGCCACCATTGCCCCTGATGAAAAGATGATGATTGTACCCGTAATGGCCGGACAGATCGAGCGAACATTTATAGTTTTTCATTTCAACCGGCACGCTGTATGCGAGATTCAGGACGAAATAATTACCCAATCCGCCGCCGTCATTCTGATCGCCGTAATCGCGGTACACGAATACCGAGGGGGTCAAAAGGACTTTCGGCAGCGTCACACCGGCGTAGAATTCACGGCTGAATGTCTTAGGCGCACCGTCCGTCCCGGTCTGATCGGGAAAATCGTAATAGGTATGCCCAACCGAAACGCTTGCCGCGCTGAAGTCATAGGTATAATCAAGGATATAATCAAACTCATCGGAAAGCCGCGAATCGCGATTATCCATATCCTTGCTTGTCCAGAATTTAGCGGTCAATTTCCCGAACGGTGTCGCCGGGCCCGCGACATAAATGCCGGTCTGAGCAACAGGATCCCCATCCAGCAAAAATCCGCGCCAAAGGTATTCGCTGTAATAAGACATATCACCGCTAACCGCTATACCCAGATCCGAAAAGACACCGTCACCTGCTGCGAACGCGATCCCAGAAAACACCATACTTAATACGACTGATGCCGTTGCGAGATGCTTTTTCATCTGATCCTCCTTAAACGATAATGGCGCCTTATATAATCCCCCGTGGGATAAATAAGACGCCAGCGTCCTTAACTTCCGTATCGTCACGCACAAAAAAAGCGTTCTCTTTTTCCGAGAACGCTCTCAATTCACAACACATCACTGTGTCCCTTCACCTACATATACAAGTAAAACTAAACCGCCGCCGGTAACAAATAAATCGGATTATTTACTCCTCCTGTGTGGGGGGGTGTCACAAAGCGAGTTTGCAAAGCCTGAAAGGCTTTGCATGTCCGAGCGACTGACACCCCCCACACAGGAGGAGACAATCGCCTAATCAAGATGTTTCCGGCATTTCTTCTCTATCTCACGCCGCATTTTAATAACGCGCACATGCGATATCCCGAAGCGCTTGCCGATCTCGCGGGTGCTTAAGCCTTCAGCGAACAGCGACAGAAATTTCTTTTCTTTATCGCTCAAGCCGTTATTATAGATCGCCTCAACCAGCATCCGGGCGTGCAAAGACGCGAAAAAATCGCGGGCCGCCCCCGCGCCGGGCAGCGCCAGAGGATCAAGGCGCAATTCATGGCCGCAAGATACGGGGCAATCGAGGCTCACCGGCCTGACTTTATCTAACGCGGTGCGCATATAGTTTTTCAAATGGAAATAGCAGCCTTGCAGGATATAGCTGTCGGTCTTATCCGACAATGTCCCGGAACTGTATTCATTCCATAAATGCAAAAGCGCTTCCTGATACAGATCGTCATTATTGAAATAATACCCTGCCCAGTGCGCCTTATAGGCGATTCCTTTTAACTTAGGGGACAAGCGCTTGATCAATTCCTCAAAACTGACCACGTCTCACCTCGCTTTAATACGTAAACTCACAATACCGGTTTGTTGACATACGCAGATCCCGGCCGGATGCGCGGGGATAATTGATCTGGCAACATACTATGCGGATCGCGCTCTCCTTCATAGTCCCTCCTTAAATAAAAAAGTCCCGCGAACATCGTTTACGCGATGCGCGCGGGACTTCAACGTCCCATAAAACAAAAAAGTCTTCCGGCATTCTTGCCAGAAGACTCCGCTGTCTTGGTACTTCTTTGACTACGCTATAAATATAACATATTCCGGCTTGCTGTCAAGTCTAATGTTATTCTTAAGCATCCCCATGTGGGATATATAATCCAGAACTACTCATGCAAGGACTGTGTCACAAAGAGAGTTCCACAGGCCGAAGGCCGGGGACTGTTCGAACGACCGACACAGTCCTTGCAGGAGGTAATCGTTGCTTACACTAAACCTTGATCCATCATAGCGTCGGCTACTTTAACAAAACCCGCTATGTTCGCGCCTTTGACATAGTTGACGTTTTTCCCCTCTTTACCGTATTTAACGCATGATTCATGGATGCTGATCATGATCTGATGCAGCTTTTCATCCACTTCCTGCCTGGTCCAGGACAAACGCTGGCTGTTCTGGGACATTTCAAGGCCGCTGGTGGCAACGCCGCCCGCGTTCGACGCCTTACCGGGAGCGTACAAGATCTTAGCCGTCTGAAAGACTTTAACGGCATCGGGAGTCGAAGGCATATTCGCGCCTTCTGCGACGCACATACACCCATTCTTCACAAGTTTCTTGGCGTCGGCCTCGTTAAGCTCATTCTGCGTAGCGGACGGGAACGCCATATCGCATTTGACTTCCCAGGGCGTTTTTCCGTCAAAATATTTGCAGCCGTACTTATCGGCATATTCCTTGATACGGCCTCTTTTTACGTTCTTCAATTCCTTGATGAACGCCAGTTTCTGCTCGCTGATGCCATCAGGATCATACACGTAACCGTTCGAATCCGAGACAGTGACGACTTTCGCGCCTAACTGCAGCAGTTTTTCTACAGTGTATTGCGCGACGTTGCCGGATCCCGATACCACGCAAACCTTACCCTTGAACGACTCGCCCAGAGTCTTCAACATTTCCTGCGCGAAATACACGCAGCCATAACCCGTGGCTTCGGGCCGCAC
>JBAYMQ010000102.1:0-4879 GCA_041663465.1 Candidatus Omnitrophota bacterium
AAGAAGTACTTATCATTGTAGAATGAAAAAGATCATATTCGCCTTTTTCCTGCTCGCAGCGGCTCTTGTCCAATCGACATTGATACATTCCATATCCATCTTTGGCGTTAAACCCGATCTTTACTGGGTCATGGTTATGTGCGCCGCGCTTTATTTCGAAGCCGGCAGTGCGGTGATCTTCAGCCTCGTGTGCGGGGTGCTCAAAGATTGTCTTGGAACGTCCAGCTTCGGCGTGTATATCGTGATCTTCCCGTTATGGAGCGTATGTGTCAGCAATCTGCTGAAAAGAATATCGTTCGAACATCCGGCGGTCAGCGGTTCCGCCCTGGCTATAATGATAGCGGTGAACGCCGTTATACTGCGTTTAATGCCTTTTATCCCTGACGGGCCGTTGCCTTTTACCGCGTTCCTGCGCGTCAGCGTCATCGAGTCGGTATATACAGCGCTTTTTTTTATCTGGATCAGCCCCTTTATAAAACGCGTTTCTGAATCCAGGCGGTGGTGATCATGAGAGCTAAAATATTCAGCGTAGGCGTCGCGGTGGTTTTTTTGTTCCTGGGGTTGTCCCTTTTCCGGATGCAGCTTCTCCAGGGCGGCCGGTGGCGCGATTTGAGCAATAAGAATTGCATCCGGCTCATCCCGCAGATGGGAATGCGGGGTAACATCGTTGACCGGAACGGTGTCGTTATTGTCGGGAGTGTTCTTACTTATGATGCGGCGATTTTATCGCAGGAATCAACACGCGTCGATCAGATCCTGTTGTTCCTTTCGCGCGTAACCGGAGTGAGCCTGGAGCAGTTGAGAAAGAGTTACCGTAAGAATTATTCCTCTCCCAGCATGCCTGTTACCGTCATCCGGAATATAGACCGGCAGAAGGCGGCGGCTTTAGAAGAAATGAAGCTTGATATCGACAGCCTTATCGTGCAGCAGACGCCGGTCCGGTATTATCCTTATGGCAGGCTCGCCAGCCATGTGGTCGGTTATTTAAGCGAGATCGACCATTGGCGTTTGACAAAGTTGCAGGATTACGGTTATAAGACCAGGGATATTGTAGGTTTTGGCGGGATCGAAGAAAAATACGATTATTATTTACGCCAGGAAGACGGCGGCTTGTCGGTTGAGGTAGACCACCGGGGCAGGTTCACGCGTGTGTTGGGGTTCCGTCCCCCTCTTAGAGGAAAAGATATTCAACTTACCATTGACTGGCGTGTCCAGAAGATGGCCGAGGATGCCCTGGAAGAGAGAAAAGGGGCTGTTGTGATCCTTGATCCGAACTCGGGCGAAGTCATCGCGTGCGCGAGCGCCCCTGATTTCGATCCGTCCGTGTTCGTGAAAAAATCTTATGCGGCAATGGGATCCATGTTCAACGATTCGACAGCGCCGCTGATGAATCGGGCGATATCCGGCACGTATCCGCCCGCTTCGGTTTTTAAGCTTGTCGGGGCGTCGGCCGGGCTGGAGACCGCGCGGATCTCCCGGTCCACGGAGTTTTATTGTCCCGGCAGCCTGCAGGTAGGTTCCCGGGATTTCAAGTGCTGGGATACGCACGGCGAGCAGGATCTGATAAGGGGTATGGCCCATTCCTGTGATGTGTTCTTTTACCGGGTCGGCCTGGCCGTGGGGGGACAGAATCTCCACGACTACGCGCTTAAATTAGGCATGGGCAAACCGACGGGCATTGAATTGCCGTATGAATCGTCGGGAAATATCCCGGATCCGTTCTGGAAGAGGATGTATAAATTCCAGAGATGGTATGACGGCGATACCGCCAATATGGCGATCGGCCAGGGCGCGCTTCTGACATCGCCGTTGCAAATATGCCGGTTGATGGCTATTTTCGCGAACGGCGGCAATTTGGTGACCCCGTACATCATTAAGGCTATCGATGGGCAGGATGTTTCCGCCCGCCATAAAAAAATATTTCCCGCGCGGTTGCGCCGGAGCACGGTTGAGGCTGTTCGCGCCAGTGTCCGCGCGGTAGTCAGCGATAGCACAGGCACCGGAAGTGTTTTGGCGAATGCGCCCGTTTCCGTTGCCGGTAAAACGGGCACCGCAGAGACATCGGACGACAAAACGCACGCGTGGTTCGCCGGATTTTTCCCTTTCGAACGTCCCCGGTACGCGATCTGCGTATTCCTGGAGCGGGGCGGTCATGGATATTCATCGAGTATTCTCGCAAAGCGGATCATTGACGCGATGCAGCAGGAAAGGCTTTTTGAATGAAGGCGAATCTTAAAATACTGATTTTAGCGCTTTTGATATCAGTGATGGGTATTGTCACGATCTATAGCAGTACGTATATGAAGGATGGGGATTTCTGGCAGTCCCTTTATCAGCGTCAGATCCTCTGGGTGATACTGGGTTTGGGGGCGTATGCGATCTTTTCAAGGATAAATTACCGCCGCATATGGGATTGGACCTATGTCATTTACGCGTTGGTGCTGCTGTTGTTGTTTTTAGTCGTGGTGAGCGGCATCGTCCGTCTCGGCGCGCAGCGTTGGCTGAAGATAGGATGGTTTAATCTCCAACCGTCCGAGATAGCAAAACTCGCCGTTCTCATTTATATGGCCAAGTATTGCAGTAAGAAAACCGCGGATGACGTCGAGCTTAAAGCGCACCGCTATGGTATTTTCAGAGGGTTGGTGATCCCGTTCATATTCGTCGCTATCCCCGCGGGTCTTATCGCGGATCAGCCGGATCTTGGAAGCGGAGCGCTTGTTTTTTTGATATTTTTTATTATGTTGTACCTGGGCAACGTCCGTTTCAAGTATCTGGCATTGGTTATCGGGATACTTGTTGTCATGATGCCCGCGGCGTGGCATTTTTTGCATGATTACCAGCGTCAGCGCGTAGAGGTTTTTCTCAATCCCAATATAGATCCCCTGGGGGCTGGATATACGATCATTCAATCGAAGATCGCCATAGGTTCCGGAGGCTTGCTGGGGAAGGGGTGGCTTTCGGGAACGCAGAGCCAGCTTTTCTTTTTGCCCGAATCCCACACGGATTTCATTTTCGCGACGTTCACCGAGCAGTGGGGATTTGTCGGAGGAGCCCTGTTGCTTTTTTTATATTATTTGCTTATTAAACAGGGTATTAATATCGCCGAGCGGACCGGGGATCATTACGGCAGGCTTTTGTCTTTGGGGATATCTCTTATGCTTGGCATCCAGGTTTGCATTAATATCTCAATGAATATGGGATTGGCGCCTGTTGTCGGCATCCCGCTGCCGTTGATGTCTTACGGCGGGTCATCGGTGATCATCACGTATATTTGTTTAGGCATGATGGCGAACGTCAATAAAACCCGCGCTGTATTCTAATTCGGGAATGATCGCAGTAATTACAATTTAACATAAGGAATTATATGCTTAATGACGAGTTTTTATTGGGAGTCAGGAAACCCGCGAGGTATATAGGCGGAGAGTGGAATGTGTCAAAGAAGGAATTTGATAGTTGCGCGGTCCGATTCGCTTTGTGCTTCCCCGATATGTACGAAGTCGGCATGAGTAATCTGGGAATCCGGATCATTTACTCTGTTTTGAATACGATCCCTGACGTTTGTTGCGAACGCGTGTTTGTGCCGGATATAGACATGGGCAAGGCGTTGCGGGACGCGGGCGCGCGGTTGTTTTCGTTGGAGTCCCAAAAAGACGTGCGCGCGTTCGATATCCTGGGGTTTTCCCTGGGGTATGAATTATCTTATACGAATGTATTGAGCGTCCTGGATTACGCCGGCATACCGTTCGAGGCCGTATCGCGGGGCAAGGATCATCCTCTGGTTATTGCCGGTGGGCCGGCGGTCATGAACCCCGAGCCTATGCATGAGTTTATAGATCTCTTCGTGATCGGAGAGGCCGAAGAGGCTATGGTTGAATTGACTTCTGTTTATAGAAATTATAAAGAGGATTATCTATCCGGCCGCATGCAAAAAGCCGATTTGCTGCTGGCGTTGTGTAAAATAGAGGGTGTTTATGTGCCTTCGTTTTACGATGTGGTTTATCATGATGACGGGACGGTTAAATCATATACGCCTAACCGCGCCGGCGTTCCCGCAACGGTCAAAAAAAGGGTTTTGCCCGATTTGAACGCTTTGCCGTTGCCCCGGGATTGGATCGTTCCGTATATCCAGATCATTCATGATCGCCTTACGATAGAAGTCTCACGCGGTTGTCCGAATCATTGCCGTTTTTGCCAGGCGCGCAGCTGTTATTATCCAGTACGGTATCGCAAGCCGGAGCGGGTGCTTGGCGCAGCCCGCGACTATTATCGTCAGACAGGTTATGATGAAATATCCCTCGCGGGGCTTTCCGTGAGTGACTATCCGGATCTGCCGGGCCTTATGGCGCAAATGGTCGCCGCATTCAAGGATGACGGCGTAAGCATTTCGTTGCCGTCTGTCAAACCGAAGACATTCCTTGGAGGGATGTCCTGTCTTATCGCGACTGTCAAAAAAACAGGTCTTACATTCGCGCCCGAAGCGGCAACGGATCGATTGCGCGAGTTGATCGGAAAGGATTTCAACGAAGAAGAGTTCTTTCGCATGCTCGATGAAGTATACCGCGCCGGGTATCAGCACGTTAAACTGTATTTTATGGTAGGATTACCGCAAGAGACCGAGGCGGATATAGAAGCGATCGCGGATTTCTCGCGCCGGGTTTCGTCCGCGCGTAAGGCGGCTGCGGGTTCGAGCGCCGCGGTTAATGTCAGCATAAATACCGTTATCCCCAAACCGCATACGCCGTTTCAGTGGGCGAAAATGTTGTCTATGGAGCAGATGCAGGATGCGCAGCGGCTGTTGATCTCCAAAATAAACAGCAGGAAGATCAAGATGAGCTTTCATGACCGGTCGATGAATTTCCTTGAAGGTGTTTTTTCGCGG
>JBAYMQ010000103.1:0-4864 GCA_041663465.1 Candidatus Omnitrophota bacterium
GGCGAGACCATGGCGGTCATGATGATCACCGGGAACTCGGCAGTGATCCCGCAGGGGCTGTTGCAGCCGCTGCGGACCTTGACAGCCACGATCGCGGCAGAAATGGGAGAGGCGGTTGTTGGCAGCGAACATTATTTTGCGTTGTTCGCCATAGGTATTGTTTTATTCATCATAAGCTTCGCGATCAACGTGACCGCGGATCTATTCTTACATAAGAACAAATGAGCAGAAATCCATTACGAACACAAAAAATAGCCTTTTTCTTATTATTCCTGGCAACGCTTTTGATCATAATCCCGGTTGGGGCGGTTGTGGTGATTATTATCCAAAAAGGGTGGCCGGCGATCACGTGGCAATTTTTGTCCGAGATGCCCCGCCAGGGAATGCGCGCCGGAGGGATATTCCCGGCGATCATCGGTACGCTGTACCTGGTGTCAGGGGCGATCGTGTTCGCGCTGCCGATCGGCCTGCTCGCCGCGATATATTTAAGCGAGTACGCCAAAGACAATATATTGACCCGCATGATCAAGCTGGCTATTGTTAATCTTGCCGGCGTGCCGTCTGTGGTATATGGTTTGTTCGGTCTTGCCCTTTTTGTGGTATTTTTTAAATTCGGAGCGTCTATCCTATCAGGTTCGCTGACGCTGGGCATCATGATCCTGCCGTTGATCATTACCGCGTCGCGCGAGGCCCTTGAATCGGTGCCGTATTCTTTCAGAGAGGTGAGCTTGTCTTTGGGGGCAAGCAAGTGGCAGACTATCAGGAATATTGTTTTACCTAATGCTATCCCCGGGATCCTGACAGGTACTATACTCGGCCTGGGGCGCGCCGCGGGAGAGACTGCGCCTATTTTGTTTACGGTCGCGGCGTTCTATCTGCCCCGGTTGCCGCAGTCGGTTTTCGACCAGGCAATGGCTTTGCCGTATCATCTTTATGTCATATCGACGCAGGTCCCCAATGTTGACGAGAAGGTCCGATACGGAACCGCGCTGGTCCTTCTGGTCATGGTGTTGTTCATGAATCTGGTAGCGATCATCATCCGGTATCAGTTTAGGAAGAAAAAGAAATGGTGAAATTCAGCGTAGAAGTTTTGAATATCTGGTTCGGTAATACGCAGGCGCTTAAAAACGTGACGCTGCGTATTCAGGAACACGAGATATTGAGCGTTATAGGGCCTTCCAATAGCGGCAAGACGTCGTTTTTGCGCATGCTCAATCGTTTGAATGAAGAGAACCTGGAATTCCGTATGAGCGGCGCGGTAACCATGGATGGTAAGGAGATCGGGAAGATAGACCGTGAAGCGCTTCGCCGGAAGATCGGTATGGTATTCGCGCTTCCGCTGCCTCTGCCGCTGTCCATATTCGACAACGTTGCCTATGGCCCCCGCATGCACGGGGTACGGGGGGCGAAGAAGGTTGCCGAAATCGTGGAGCGGTCGTTACGGCAGGCATTTATATGGGACGAGGTGAAAGACCGCTTAAGCACGTCGGCATTCAAATTGTCAGGCGGCCAGCAGCAGCGTTTGTGCATCGCGCGCACCCTGGCGGTCGATCCCGAGGTTATTCTTTTCGATGAACCGTGTTCGGGATTGGATCCTATATCCACCGCCAAGGTCGAAGAGACCATCAGGATATTAAAAAAAGATTATACGGTTGTTTTGGTGACTAATAATGTTAAACAGGCGGCGCGCGTCGGGGACCGGACGGCGTTTTTTCTTTCAGGGGAGCTTGTCGAACTGGATAAAACGGATAAGATGTTCACGGCGCCGCAGGACAAACGGACCGATGACTACATACGGGGAAAATTCGGATGATGCAACCCTCAATGCTTCATAAAAGCGCTCAGACCAAGATCGAGGCGAAGAGTTTGGATCTGTGGTACGGCGATTTCCAGGCGTTAAAAAATGTTAACGCGTCGTTCCCGGAGCATATGATCACCGCTATTATCGGCCCGTCAGGATGCGGTAAATCAACGATGCTGCGCACGTTCAACCGGATGAATGACGGGGTGGAAGGCGTTCGTACCACGGGGAGCATTATAATCGACGGCGTCGATATTGTCGGCCCGCAGGCCGATCTGATCGATCTGCGCAAAAAAGTCGGCATGGTATTCCAGCGTCCTAATCCGTTCCCGTTGTCCGTGAGAGAAAATATCCTGTTCGGTCTTAAGATACACGGGTTGGTCAATGACCGCAATGAGTTTGAAGCTATCGTGGAAAACAGCCTTAAATCCGTAATGCTTTGGAACGATCTCAAGGACAAATTACGCAGATCCGCATTGACGTTGTCGCTCGAGCAGAAACAGAAGCTTTGCATTGCCCGGTTGATCGCGGTGAAGCCGGAAGTGCTTCTGATGGATGAACCGTGTTCGACGCTCGACCCGCAGGCGACGGCTCGAATAGAAGAATTAATGCGTGAGCTTAAAAATAATTATACTATAATAATCGTAACACATAATATGCAGCAGGCGGCGCGGGTATCGGCTCATACCGGTTTTATGTTGCTGGGGGAAATGGTTGAGTTCGGCCTTACCACTCAAATATTCACCGCGCCGAAAGATAAACGGACGGAAGATTACATAACCGGCAGATACGGATAATCATAAGGAGCGTTGCATGGAAAGACACTTTGATGAAAAATTAAAAGAGTTGAATCAGGAAATCCTGAAAATGGGGGTGATGGCGCAGGAGGCTATTTACCGGTCTATCGAAGTGTTAACTGACCGCGATAAGGTGCAGGCCGCGGAAATCATCGCGAACGATAAAAAGATCGACCATATGGAGAATATGATCGATGAGGATTGTATCTATCTTATCGCCCGGTATCAGCCTATGGCGGGCGACCTGCGGTTTATAGCGACCGCGCTTAAGGTTAATTCCGACCTGGAACGGATCGCGGATCTTGCCGTGGATATCTGTGAACGCTCGGAAGAACTCGCCGATAAACCGCTCTTAAAGCCGCTCATAGATATCCCTAAGCTTTCGACTATTGCCCAGAAAATGGTTGAAGACGCCATCGATGCGTTTGTCGCGCGTGATATAGGATTGGCCCAGGCAGTCATGCTTATGGACTCGCAAGCAGATCAGTTGAGGGATGATGTTCAAAAAGAATTGATCAATGATTATATGATGAAAGATGCCTCTACTGTTGACCGGGCCGTGCCTTTACTGCTGATCGCCAGGTATCTCGAACGAATTTGCGATCACGCCACAAATATCGCCGAAGATGTCGTATATATGGTGGAAGGCAAAGTAGTCAAACACCACGAAGCTGAATAATTCTAATTCCGGGGACACAGTACTTAATTCTTATAGAATTAAGTACTGTGTCCCCGGAATTACTATCCTTGAAGTAGTTTGTTTTCCGTGTTATAATTCCTATATTATGCATAAAAGAATCGTTAATTGGCTTAAGGCGCAGGTGAAGGCTGCGGGAGCCAAGGGTGTTGTGTTGGGTTTAAGCGGCGGCCTGGATTCCTGTGTGGTCGCGGTGCTGGCGAAGAAAGCGCTTGGTTCAAAGAGTGTTCTGGCGCTTATGCTGCCGTGCCATAGCCATGTCCAGGATTCGCGCGACGCGCGGCTTGTCGCGCGGAAGTTCGGCATTAAAACTAAAATTATCGATATTTCAAAGACATACGACGGCATGATCGGGATATTGCCTTTTGCGGACCGCATGACGCAGGCGAATATACGGCCGCGGCTGCGCATGATCGTGTTGTATTATTTTGCACGGAAAATGAACTATCTCGTGTGCGGCACGAGTAATAAATCCGAGCTTTCCGCGGGTTATTTTACCAAATTCGGCGACGGAGCGAGCGATATCCTGCCGATCGGAAGCCTTCTCAAGACGCAGGTCCGCAGCCTCGCGGTTGAACTGGGTATTCCGCAGGGTATCATCGATAAAGCGCCCACTGCGGGTTTGTGGCCCGGACAGACCGATGAAAAAGAAATGGGTATAACCTATCCGGAACTTGACGAGATCATCGGTAAGATCGAGGGAAAGCGGCCGCAGCGTTTAGCAAAAGCTAAAGTAGATAAGGTCAAGAAGTTGATCCGCTGCTCGGAACATAAACGGCAGCGGCCGGCGTGCTATATCCCATAGGAAAACGGAATATTCATAATCCCGGAGGTTTTGCATGGATGAGATCTTGGAGATATTGGAAAAGGACGCGCGCGTCACCCCTGAAGAAATTGCCCGGATGACAAAGAAGAAGGTTGCGGACGTCAAGAAGAAGATCAAACAGTATGAGAGTGAAGGCGTGATCCTGAAATATAAAGCGGTGATCAATCGCGAGATCGTAAAGGTCAGAAGCGAAGAGGTCAGGGCGTTGATCGAGGTGAATCTCGTGCCGCAAAAGGATCTCGGTTTCGACAAGATCGCCGAACGGATATATTCATTCCCGGAAGTTTCAAGCTGCTTCCTGGTTTCGGGCACGTATGATCTCCTGCTTATCGTAAAGGGGAAAGATATTCTTACCGTGTCCCGTTTTGTGTCGCAAAAATTGTCGCCGATGGAAAATGTCCGCGGCGTGGTGACGCATTTCATGCTCAAGAAATACAAAGAAGACGGCGTTATGCTGAAACAGAAAGAAGAAGACAGGCGTATCGCGATCTCGTATTAGTATTATGAAAAATTATATATCAAAAACAGTAGACGCTATGAAACCTTCGGGTATCAGGGCTTTTTTCGACCTGGTGCTCGGCATGAAGGATGTTATTTCCCTGGGCGTGGGTGAACCTGATTTCGTGACCCCCTGGGAAATACGCGAGGCGAGAATAACCTACCTGGAAAAGGAATTTACATCCTATACTTCCAATAAGGGCTTATTGAAGCTGAGGCTCGCGAAACATAATTATTTGAAAAAC
>JBAYMQ010000104.1:0-4850 GCA_041663465.1 Candidatus Omnitrophota bacterium
GACAGATCCTGCCGGGCCATACGCAGCATAAAATAGATATTTGGATTAACACTCGGCAGCCACGCGTATAATGCGGCGGCCAATATCCATACGGCGCAACAGCATCCCGCCCATATCAAAACCCTCCGGGATTCCACGTGCCAATGCGCGGCGGGTTTTTCTTTGACTATAGCGCGGGAACCCGGCTTGCGGAATAAAGAGAATCCGGGGTCTCCGTAAAGCAAATAACTTGCCCAGCGAAGGGACTGGACGTCGTAGGAACGCACTAACCTGACACGGCTCTGCCTGACGGATTCCCCTACAGACCTTCCCCTGCGCAGCATCTGATAAAATTCCCGCGCATAGGCAAGGCTGACCGGATCTTCGACGCGATGTATAGCGCCGATATAGTGGCGCACGCCGGAATACAGGAACGCGGAAGCAAGGCCATAGGTCTTTTCCTGATAATCGGCATCTACCAGCACGCCCGACTCTTGAGCGGAATGGCAAGCGTTGGAAAACACAAGGCTGGGCATAGAGTAACTCTCTCCCATTGTCAGGATATCGCGCCCGGTCAACCGCGCGTCGCGCAATATCCAGCCGCTATTATCCGGGTTCTGGCGGTCATATTCGCAGTGGCCGGCGTAATGAACAATATCATACTCACCCAGATTCTTCTTAACATACAGCGTATCTATGCTCGTTGATTTAAAATCTATGCTCAACTGATGACGGCGGCTGTCAAATGTATTCCGTATGGCGAGGCCTTCTTCATACGCCGATCGAAGGTCGTCGGTTGGATTCGCCAGTATAAGCATCTTCAGGCGCGAACTGACACTGCGGAACTGCGGATGCGGCTCCAGGTTTTTTGTGCGCAACAGCCTGCCGACGTTGAATTTCAAGCACAGGAACTGCGCGCCGTCGTATAACAATTCCCACGGGATACTGATAAGCTCCTCATCCATGGACAATACGAGATCGCAGACTTCAGCGCTCTTCAACCTGTCCTTTACCTGTTTAGACAAGAGCTGATCCCAAAGCAGCGCCCCCGCCTTTTTTAAAGCCAGGAGTGGAACATCATCGGACGCGCGCTTTACCCGCGATTTGGCCACCGCGACGGACTTGGCTGCCTTATTAAGGATCGCAACGATCTCAGCGCAGATCTCCTTTACGTGCTCAAATGACACCCTGGCCTGGCTGTAATGGCGAAGCGTAGACGCGAAATCAGGCTGTTCGAAAAGGGACATTTTAAGAGCCGATTCAGACTTAAGGATCTCCAGGACCAGCGGTTTCTGTTCCTTCATCATACACCCACATCAATAACAACCCTGGCGACAGCGCAATTACGGCCGGTAACCTCAATAGAATACCGGCCTGTCGCGACATGCTCGAATACGGTTTTCCCCATATCGGTAATTAAAGATTCCAGCTCAATATCATCCCGGCACAGGGTAACGCGCAAATTCTGCAAAGGCTGTTGCGTCTTTTTGTCTTTGGCAAATATACCAAGCCTGAACCCCGCCCCGGATCCTGTGTGGATATTAACCTCTATCCGGCTCTCCGGGAAATCCTTAACAACAACAATTTCATCCTTAAAATCCGCCATATGCCTGCTGCGGAGGATCGCGGCCGGAATAAATTCCCGGCCGAACAAAATATCTCCGGTTGTTTTAATGACCTCAAATCCAAAATCTCTGGCGCGAAGGACTATTTCCAGCACCGGCATCGTCTGTCCGTCGGCAACCATGGCGCGGGCTCGCTCGAGTATCGCCGCGGGGACATCGACTTCAACCGCCTGTTGCGGATGCAGGAACGCAGCCAAAAGCTGAACGCACGCGTCGCAGCTTATCAGATGTTTCCTGAGATCATCCGCGTCTTTTTTACCCGGCTTACCTTCCAGGAAGCAGGCGATTTCCTCCTCTCCGGGATGTCCGGAAGGATCAGGACGCTCTTTTTTCCAATCATCGAACGCCATCGCTATAAACCTTTCTATCCGGCCGCTCATTTAAAACCCTCCCTCCCCCGCAATAGACGCGATAACTCCGGTTGTCTCACACAAATCCTTTTGATTTAAAACATTCCCGCAGCCTCTGGATCAACCGGGATTTGCGATTATCCACGGCCGTGCGCGAAATGCGCAATACCTGACGCACGGATTCCAGGCTCATCCTGCTATTGACATAAAGCTGCACCAGCAATTTATCGTCGGTATCGAGCCGTTTAATGCACTCTTTCAGATTATGCGCGTGCTCGTGATATATAGCGACTTCATCGGGGCTGCTCCGGCTGTCCTGAAGGGTATCTTTCAGGGACACTCCGTTGCGTTCTTCATCCAAGGGGATAGCCGGACGCTGCCGCCGCAAGCAGCTAAGGGTATAATTTATTGTGACCAACCGCAGCCAACTTGCGAAACTGCACCCGTTAAGCCCTTTAAATGAACGCAGCCGGCGGGCGTTGTCATCGATCAATGAATGCAAAAGCCCCTGGAATATATCCTCAATGAGCTGTTCATTGCCCGACGCGCCGTTTAAATTGACCGTAACTCTGTAGATATAGGCATAAATAAGGCGGGAATACCTGGTCAAAAATTCATTCCAGGTATTGTTGTCAAGAGTCGCGCAGGTGCGGATAAACTTTAATTCGTCCATAGCACGTTCTCAATAACAAACTAAACCATTCCCCTCCGGGATAAGGCTCGTGATCAATCTATCCCCCGGGGGGGGTTATTGCGTTAGCAATGCTCCGCGCAGTCCGCTGCGCGCTTGCCGTCAAGTATAGAATCTTCCATTGAAAAATAGCGCCAAGACCCGTATCTGCCGCACAGGATGATATTTTTCGACGCGCAATACGTATTAATTTCCGACAGGGCAGCCCTGTAATCATTATCGTAAATCGTATACCCGTATTTAATATAGTTCACGTCCTGAACATGCACCCGGCATCCGCTTTCCAATATACCTACGGCTTTAAGGTCTAGAATAACGCGTTTGACGGCCGACTCCTTATCCCAGGGCTTGCCGCGCGGATACGAGATCTCGGCATACAGGGAGTGCTTTCCCTTAGGCGCCGAAGAGCGCGAAAAATTGTGAGGGAACCCGACCCTGAAGAACGATATTTTCTTTTCCGGGAAATAAACCCAATGTTTACCTCCGGAATTCGTTTTATCAACTCCGAGATTGATATTAAGTACGGAATTCCAGTTCAAATCGCTAAAATGTTTTTTTAACCCCCGGGGGATCCCTTTTATCAAAACAGATAATTCAGGCAACGCGAGCGTCGAGATAACGGTATCATATCCATGCCGCTCGCCTGACGCAAGCGTGATCTCCTTCTTATCCGGGTCAATAGACGTAACCTCGCTCGAGGTGCCGATATCAAGCCCCCGGGCGAATGCCTCCGGGATCTGCTGAATACTTCCCGACCTGGGATACCAGAACGTGGCGTTATATCCGAACCTCCGGGGACTTTCCTGCAGAGTTCCTTCTATTAATTCTTGCAGGGACGGCACAGGAATAAAAGCGTCAAGCCACTCGCATGTCATCGTCCGCGGGTCTACGGTCCAGAATTTCTTATTATAAGGCTCCATAAAATGCCGCGCGATCCCGGGGCCCATGGTCAGGTGTATCCAATCTTTAAAATTCATGCGGGCGTGTTCGCGCGCGGGCTTACGCTTCGACGCCTGAATAAATCCCAAAAGGCATTCCTCCGCTATCTCCGGAGGCAGGCCGTACAGATTGGCCTGGAACGGATACTTGCTGAATACTCCGTGAGTATAAACCCACGCGTTGCGTTCGTGGCTGACGAGCGGAATGGAGAGTTCCCGGGAAATAAGCTGCTGCGCATAAGGATGTTTAAAATGCAGCAAATGCCCGTCGTAATCAAATGAAAATCCGCCTATCAGCTTGGACCGGCACAACCCGCCCGGGGACTGTTCTTTCTCAAAAACGCGGCTTACAATACCTTTCCGGCGTAAATGCCATCCGGCGCTCAATCCGCTCAAGCCGGCGCCCAATATACATATCTTTTTTCTATTCATCAAAAGACACCCTCGCCATTCTCCACGACACCGCGAATACCGCCGCCAATACGGCCGCGGCGATCATGATCCCGGCCGTATGTGAAACCTGGCTGATAATAACACCGCTTCCGGAAAATATAACAGCCCCTATAAGCATGAACAAGAGAGCATTTTTTTGAGAATGTCCAAGCTTGAGAAAACGCAACGCCAGATGATCCCCGCTTTTCTGGAACGCCGACCTGCCTTTTTTTAACCGCATTAGAGCGACAAATACCGTGTCAAAAAGCGGGAATCCCATTATTATAACAGGGCTTATCAGCGCCGCCTGCCTCGTTATCGGCGCATAACTTATATTGATCGATAAAACCGCGAGCGCGAATCCAAGATAGTGGCTGCCCGCGTTGCCGAGATAAAGTTTTGCGGAAGGCATATTGAATACCAGGAATCCGGCCACCGCGCCGAGCACTATTGCCAGTAATCCGGCATTTTGGATATCCCCGTTGAGAATGCATATAAAAAATAGCCCGGCTGCGACGGCCAGTGTTATGATCGCGCAAAGCCCGTCCATAATGTCCAAAAGATTGAACGCGTTTGTAATGGTGAGGATCCATAGAAAAGTCACCGCGATATTCGCCGGGGTGTTCAATAAAACGATATGCGTCCTGAAACCTGAGCTGACAAGCACGGAAACCGCGCATACCTGCAGCAGGATCTTCGCGGTAACGGACAATTCGCGGAAGTCATCCCAAACACCGCTTATCAATATAATACTTCCGGATAAAACTATGGCGGGAGAATTGAAAAAAGGGAACTGACGGTGTATGACAAAAAACAGGCAGGACAGGCTATACAC
>JBAYMQ010000105.1:0-4810 GCA_041663465.1 Candidatus Omnitrophota bacterium
CCCTGCGGTTCATAAATGCGGATATTGTTGAGTTTGTTGCCCTCAATGGAATAGATGAACAGGATATATTTATCGAACGAGTTTATGAATATTCCGGGTTCGAGCGCCGCGGCGGGGTTCTTTGTGCCAACTTCAACCAGGGTTTTCCGCTGCGCGAAATGCGCGTAGGGGACCAGCCGGTCGTTGAATATCAAAAGGACGAGGCTTAAAATAAGGCCGGTCACCATTAGAGGCAGAACTATATGGAACAGGTTGATCCCGCTGGCGCGCATGGTAACGATCTCGTTGTCGCCGGAGAGCCTGCCCAGGGATAACAGGACCGCGATAAGGGTCGCGATGGGAAGCGTATACGTTAAAAGCGCCGGCATCATGTACAGGAACAGTTTGACGACGCTCCACAGGTCGACGCCTTTGTTGATGACCAGGTCCGCGATCTTGACCAGATTTCCGAGGATCATTACGAAGGTCAAGACCAGCAGCGAACCCAGAAGAGGCCCGATGAATTCCTTTAAAACATAATTTCTTAGAATTTTCATGTGTGTGTGCGCTGCGTTAGCTTGCGAGCGCGAGAACGAATATGATGTTCGCTCCGGCGTCCTTTAAGGCCTGCGCCGCCTCAGAAGCGGTGGCCCCGGTTGTCAGGACGTCGTCAATAAGCAGGAGATTCCTACCGGTTACGGATCTTTTTTCTTTGACCGCGAAACTTCCCCGGACATTGAGTAAACGCTGCCGCGGTTCACGCGCCGCCTGTGTGTCTGTCGCGCGGCAGCGAAATAGGTTGTTCTCAAGCGTAGGCTTGCCGATCGTCGAGCCTACTTCGCGGCAGAGGATCTCCGCCTGGTTGAATTCCCGCTCCCGTAATTTCGCGCGGTGAAGCGGCACGGGGACCAGGTAATCGATATAGCCGACCGGCAAATCGTATCTTTTAATAAAATCAATGAGCAGTTTCGAGAGCGGCTTCCCGAGATACTGTTTATCTTTGTATTTAAACTCGTGGATCAGTGTTTTGATCACGCCGTCGTAGACGCACGCTGAGAACGCCCGGTCGAACGCCTTGGGCACCCGCGCGCACCGCAGGCACATGTTTTTATTTATGTCCCCGCGGGTTAACCGCCTGCCGCACGCGTGGCAGAATGGCGGCCGGTTCACGGTGATACGGGACCAGCATGAAAGGCAAATCGTATCGTCCACGGCGACCCGGGGAAGAGGTTTCCTGCACCCGGGGCAGGCCGGAGGGTATATCAAATCAACAAAACTTTTGATAAAGTTCCGTAACCCTTTCATCAAAAGCCTCCTGCCGCTTATCTGTGGTTCTTTTTGACGCGACCTTTTATATAATAACAATGAAATGCCGCGTTGTCAAAACAATTGCGTTTTATCCAGGGCTTGACAGGGGACGGTACCGCGGGTACAATAAGATACCATGGAAAAAAGAAATGTTTCCCAGCTTAAAGCGGATCTGCTCGCTCTCCTCAAGAAAGAGGCGTTCAAAAAAGGCAAATTCATCCTGTCTTCGGGTAAAGAAAGCGATTTTTACTTAGACGGCAGGATCATCACAATGCTGCCCGAAGGCGCTTATCTGGCGGCGATGATCATTCTGGATATGATAAAGAACGATAAGATAGACGCGTTCGGAGGGCCGACGCTCGGGGCCGATCCTATAGTAGGCGCGGTCGCGGCGCTGGCGCATATCCACGGGATCGCGTTACGGACATTCATCGTCAGGAAAACCGCGAAGGCGCATGGAACGCAGCGCCAGGTGGAAGGCCCGGCGCTCGCGCCGGACATGAAGGTGATCCTGGTCGATGATGTCGCGACGTCCGGGAAATCCCTCGTTGAAGCGAAAGCCGTGCTTGACGGCATGAACGTGCGGGTTTCCAAAGCGATAGTCATAGTCGATCGCGACGAAGGCGCGCGCGATAACCTGCGCCGCGCCGGATTGGAACTTCAATCAATATTTACCATCGCTGACTTAGAGGTATAGCGGTGCAAGCCAAGAGCCGTTCTATTATTGTTGTCGGCGCCGGCCCTGCCGGTATGATGGCGGCGATCCGCGCCAGCCAGCTTCATCAGCAGGTTACTCTTATAGAGAAAAACCCTTCCCCCGGACATAAACTCCTCCTGAGCGGCAAAGGCAGGTGTAATCTTACCAATACCTGCCCGCTTGACGAATTCCTCGGACATTTCTCAAACGGCGCGTTCCTCCGCGACGCCTTCAAAAAATTCTTTAATCAGGATCTGATGGCTTTTTTCGAAAAGCGGGGCGTGAAACTTAAAGTCGAGCGCCAGGAGCGCGTATTCCCGGTTAACGACCGGTCTGTCAGCATCCGCGACGTGCTCCTGCGCGAACTGGCGCAACACAATGTTACCGTGTTGACTAAAACAACTGTCACGGCTGTCGCCGTAGCGTATGGTTCGGTCCGGGCCGTCATGTTGAGCGACAAAAAGGAACTTCGCGTCGACCGGCTGATCCTCGCGACCGGCGGCGTATCGTACGCTTTCACCGGTTCTACCGGCGACGGGATAAATTTCTCGCAGGCTTTGGGCCACCGCGTGACCGCGTTGCGGCCGGGTTTGGTGCCGTTAGTCGTCAAAAAAGATTTTGTGTTCCCCCAGGGGCTTACGCTCAAGAATATCCGTTTAAGCTTCAGTTGTAAACGCGCGGATTTCTCGTCGGATATAGGGGAGATGGTTTTTACCCATTTCGGCATATCGGGGCCGCTGGTTTTCTCTTCCAGCGGGCCGGTCGTAGACTGGCTCCGGGAAAAACAGCAGGTAACCGCGTGCATCGATTTCAAGCCGGGCTTATCGCTGGAACAGCTTGACCAGCGTTTGCTGCGGGATTTTAAAGAGCAGGCGAAGAAGAATATCCGCACCGTGCTAAAGGGCCTGCTGCCGTTGCGCATGGTCGACATTTTTGTCGCCAGGCTCGATATCAAACCGGATGTGAAGTGTAATCAAGTCACCGCGGCCGCCAGGCAGAGCCTGCTGGCAATGCTCAAAGAGTTCCCTATGAGCGTTACCGGTTCGCTGCCCATGGAAGAGGCGATGGTTACGCGCGGGGGAGTGGCGCTTAAGGATATTGACCCGCGCACCATGGGATCGCGCCTTATAAAGGGTTTGTATTTCTCCGGGGAAATGATAGATGTGGATGCCGATACCGGCGGGTTCAATTTACAGGCGGCGTTTTCGACCGGGTATCTGGCCGGAGAATCCGCCGCTACAGGTTGACGTTATGAAACAGATATATCTGGCGTCTGATTCTAAAGCGCGTAAACGATTGCTGGAGTTGTTCGGTTTGAAATTCAAGGTTGTCTCCAGCGGCGCCGTGGAACAGATGAGCGCGGCCGGCGTATCATTCGCGGCTCTGGTCAAGAGTAATGCCCGGGCAAAAGCCGCCGCGGCGGCCCTCAGGATCCGGGGAGACGGCATCATCATCGCCGCGGACACCGTGGTTGTCGACGGAAAGAATATCTTCGGTAAGCCGCGGAATATGGCGGACGCGCGCCGGATGCTTAAAAAACTTTCCGGCAGGCCCCAATGGATATATTCGGGCGTCGCGGTTTACGATAAGGGGAAGGGCCGCATGCGCGTTTCGTTCGAGAAGACCAGGATATATATGGACGCGCTTACCGATAAAGAAATAAAAGGTTATTTTTCATATGTGTCGCCTCTCGATAAAGCCGGAAGCTTCGATATCCAGGGCAGGGGGGCGTTTTTTATCCGCCGCATCGAAGGATGTTTCTATAATGTGGTGGGTTTGCCCTTGCGCGCGCTGTACCATATGCTTAAAGCCGCTGGCGTGAAGCTCTTTATGCTGGTTCTCGCGCTTTCAGCCCTGTGCGGGTGTTCTCATGAATTCAATGTGGCGACAGGCAAGCAGGACGCTTTTTATTATTCCACCGAGCAGGAAATCAAGATGGGCCTGTCCATGCGCAAGCAGATAGAGAAGGAGTATAAGCTCGTGGAAGATCCTCTTGTGCAGCGGCGCGTCGCGGACATCGGCTCCAGGATCGCCGGCGTGTCGGATCGCAAAGATATAGAGTATTACTTTAAAGTTCTGGACGAAGACGAGATCAACGCGGTATCCCTGCCCGGAGGGTATGTTTACGTGTTCAAAGGGCTGCTTGATACCGTGGCTGACGACGGCGAACTCGCCGGGGTTCTCGCGCATGAGGTCGGCCATATCGTGGCGCGGCACAGCGTGAAGAAAATGCAGGCGGCAATGGGTTACACATTGGTGCGCGTTTTAATGATCCCGGTGCCGCAAAGCGGACAGGTCGCGGCGGCGGCGGATACAGCGTTCACCGAATTGTTCCTGGGATACGGCAGGGATGATGAGCTCCTCGCGGACACGCTGGGGGCCCGGTACGCGGCCCGCGCGGGGTACGATCCGCATAGCATGATAACTTTTCTGGAAAAGCTGGAAGACCATAACCGGCGGCGCCCGTCGCGGCCTCGCAGCTATTATAAAACCCACCCCTATGTGCCTGATCGCATACGGGTGGTCAAGCAGGAACTGGGCGAGCCCATAGATTACACGGATTACATAAATATTGAAGAAGTGAAAGATAAATTATAAAAACCTCGTAACGCTTCTATTGTTTTTGATCCCATGAAACCGCAGGATAGACCCCCAAAAGATTCCGGACAAGTCCGGCTGGCGCGGCAGGATAGTCCGTACGGAGTCCTGGAATTCCTTTGTTGGCACCATCTCTGGAACAACAATCAGTATCCTACCCGAAGTTCGATCGACCGGTCGATCTCCCTTATGAAAAAGTGCGGCATAGGAACCGTCAGAATGGATTTC
>JBAYMQ010000106.1:0-4763 GCA_041663465.1 Candidatus Omnitrophota bacterium
CACGGCTGCAATGCCTGCACCATGGCGCTTTGCGCCTGCTGTTCAAGGGTCATTTTCTTTTCCGTCTCCGCGTCCCAGGAACGCACATTCTTCAATACCAGCACGTCGCTATTTTTCATTTTCTGTATGGCGTTGACAGCGTCGGGACCGTAAAGATCGTCCACATAACCTGCCGGCGCGCCGATCAATTCCGACACCAGCCCGGCGTACTGCTGCAGGCTTTCCAGATAATCCGCGTCGCCTTTCCTGCCCTGGTGCACCATAATAACGACTTTAGCCCCTTTTTGATGCAACTCTTTGAGAGTAACCGCGTTAGCCCTCATGCGCTCTGTAATGCGGAGCTTGCCGTTTTCCACGGGAGAATTAAAATCCCCGCGATAGAGTACGGTCCGGCCGCTCGCGTCCACATCATCAAGCGTCAGATAATCCATGGGGATCTTCACTTCTTCGACGCCGCCGTCTTTCTTGATCTGGGCCGGGAGACGTTTCTCCAATCCATCCTTGATCTTTTCGATATTGAGGACTTCATTCACCAGCCGGATCGCCGCGTCTTTCTGGAACAAACCGAACATGGACTGCAGCGCGTTGACATTCTCCGGGACGACGTTCGATTCCTGCGGAACGGCGAATGTTATCTTGATCTCTCCGGGGATGCTCGACGCCTTGACCTGCACCGGGATGATGAACGGATGGTTCGCGTCCGGGATCATGCTATTGAAGATATCGAACAAAACCGCTGTTTTCAATTCCCCGCCCGGGAATTCTATCAGAGCCACGCGGCTTTGAGCCTTGAATAATTCCTGCACATTCGCGACTGTAAGGCCCGGGCCGCGGATAGTGCCCTGATGCACATGGAAATGGGTCGTAGGCGTCACCGCGGCATCGGTATTGAGGCCGACAATATGCGCGTTGGCGAATTCAGAAAGCACCGTGCGCAGATCAGGACCATGATGATACGCGGGAACCACAGAAACTCCGTCGGGATTCTCGCCTTTTTCGTCCCCGGGATCAGCGGCCCGGCGCATCGCCAGGTTATCTATGACGAGTCCGTCAAAAGCCTCCGCTAACGCGCCGTATAGCCGCGACATTGCCGTGGTATTGCATGATACAACCCGCACAACTTTTGAATTCCGCACCGCGTCGAAATTCGTGCGGCTGGAGAACGACTGTATGCCTTCACCGGCTTTTTCCCCGCCTTCGAATATAACGCGCAGCCCCGGAAACTTGCTGTATATATCTTTCAAATTCTGCGCGCCGACTTTCGCCGGAGTGGCGTCTATTACAACATCGACGGCAGGCAAAACATCCAGAAGAGCGCCGGCGACATTCATGCCTTGTTTCTCAAAATCGGCCGCGTTCTTTGTGTCTGATAAAACCAGGGGATAATCCTTCAGGAACGCGTCACGGCTGTCGATCTTTATGCTGCGGGCAGTGGCCATGATAAAGAACCCTGCCTTGCGCGCCGCCGTGGCCGCTTTCGCGCCGATCGTGCCGTACCCGTTGACCAATACGGTATATTTCGGCTGGATAATGAATGATACGCCGTGCCCGAGAACACGCTCGGTGTTCTTCACCGTCAGCAGCGTCGGCCGTATGTCGGCCGCGGCATTTTCGGGGGCGTATTCTATCTGCAGAAACCGCTCTCTCCCATACCAATTTTTCTTGCCGACCAGGTTCCCGAGATCGAATGATTCCTGTTTCGCTTTCGGCTGGATGCTTGAGGCGAGATACCGCTTTAACAAATCGCCGTCGTGCACTATCAGTTCAAGCCCCATAGTGTGACGAGCCGTCAGCAAGGACATGGCCTCAAGCAAATTCGCGTAATAGGCGTCACGCGCATCCGCTGCCGATATATCATCGACCGGAACCGCCATGAATGTCTGGTCAACGCCATTATCTTTGGCCAGGGCAAACGCTATTCCGTCCTTCCTTAAGATCCTGTAGCTGTCGTTAATGCCTGTATCTTCACCGAAGAATCCCCGGATCGCCGCTTCGCCCTTTTCAGTTTGAACGAGCCCATCCACGGTAAGGCCATTGCCGAGATCAATTAATTTGTTTACTGTCGCGCCAAGCGCGGTCAGGGATACTTTTGAAAAATAATTTTCCACTTTATCCATCGCGGTACGCGCCTCGCGGACATTCGGGGTAGCTATAGTAACGCTGATCTTGTCGAGATTTTCCATGCTTTTGAACAAGGCGATAAACGCGGAAAGGTCTTTCAACCCGCTGGTTGAATCGCTCGCTTTCCAGTTAACGCCCAGATTGAACACCTTCCCGGTCCTCGCGGCATACTCGGCAGCTTTGAACACAACCGGTTTTAATGTCGCGGGGTCGTTCGCGGCGGAACCTATCAGAACGCCGTCGACATGAGGCAGTTTCATTATGCTCTCGATCGTGCCTTCTTTAACCGCTGCGCCGTAATCAACCATAAGTTCCTGCCCCAGCAGTTCGTCTGAAACTTCTTTGATGAAAGCGTGGGTATCGTCTATCTTAGCTAATACATCTACGGGTATAGTATCCGCTCCGATGATCCAGCGGGGCTCGTACGCCAGACGCAATCCGAGCATTTGCGAATCCGCTAACGTAACGCCCTCCAGCATCTGCCTGAGATCCCGGTCGAGTATCTTCCAGGCCTTTTTCGGATCCTGGGCGTCATATTGGGATTTCTTTTCTCCCAGGCATAGCGTAGTCACGCTATACGGATACGCGCCGTATTGCTCATAATATTTTTTGCCAAACGCGACGTCGGCGAGAAGTTCCTGGTTCTTGACGCGGTTCGTGATCTTCGCGACCAATTCTCCGAGAGCTTCCTCTTCGCCGCCTTTTGGCGCGGAATAATACGCGCGAACCCATGAAAGGACCAGTTTTTGATTATCCGCGTTCAAACCTGTGGCGCGTTCAATGCGCGACATTTGCGCTTTAGTCGACAGGAAATATTCTTCTTCGAGTTTCTGGACGGCGTCGGCGGTATTTTTCTGAAAACGTTCGCCCGCCGCGAGGACATCGGCTTTGGCTTCAGCGAGCCTGGTTTTTTTCTGGTCCGCGGTAAGCGTGGAGTCGCTTTCAATCTCTGAAACGATAACATTGTACCCTTTCGGGGAACCCGCCGTGTAACGGCTAAGGGCGTCCAGGGACGCGTTGCGGAGCGCCGTCAACGAAACAACCATATCCTTGACCGCGCCTTCCAGCCGTTCGCGATTTTCCGAATGATCCAAAAGGTTTCCGTTGGATCCCTGTTCATAGGCGTGGTACGTATTCATCCCGCCTGTTTGCGCGCCCCGGTAAAGGCCCGCCATATTACTTTGCACATTGATGAAACCGCCTGTTCGCGTTGACGCCGTTCCCCCGTCTTTTTTGAACGCGTTGCGCACATCATAAACGCGGGGAGAATTCTTTGCGGCTGCCGGACGGAGATTGTCACCCGCGGCGAATATCACAGCCGGAGAACTCAATACGAATTGGGCGATAGTAATAACCGCTATGGTTTTCCTTATGCAAAGCAATCTTGGGGCCTCACCGAACATGGAATTCCTCCTGTTAGTAATTAGATCTTGTTCAATGTATCTTCGTAGGTCTCCTGGAGCTGCGCTATATCATCGCTGACCGTAACCAGCGGAATATCCGACAATTGTGTTGTCAACTGGTTCAAGCTCGCGGCATCAGCTTCGCTGATCAAGCCCTTATCTTTGAACGCCTGCACCATCTTCGCCACCTGGGCGCGGACATTGCCTTCGTCAAATATGAGCGCGACAGCTTTCGCGAATGCGAGCGGAACCGCGTTGATCTGCTTCATTACTTCGCCGGTTCTCGGCGTTGCCACATGGACAGAACGCAACTCCCGGTTGTTATCGAAGAACACGCTCGCGTCGGAGAGCCTGTACTCGCCTTTGATATTATCCATATCCAGGTCGGAGTTTATCAGAACTATGCTCTTAGGCGCGATCTTCAGTTTTTCCATGGACATAAGCGCTTCCTGCAGGCCTATGTGGATCGTAACAACCTTATCGTCGACACCCAGCGCCTTCAAAGCGGCGGCGTCGGCGCTATTCTTCGCCCAAACCGCGAAGGTCAATACGTTTCCGGCATTCCGGGCCTGTTTCAACGCGGCAAGGCTGCCCGCGTTCTCAAAGATCGTCTCGGCGCCGATGACCAACGCGCCTTCGGATTTTTGCAGTTCCCTCACGGCGTTAATGACATTGCCGAAATTAAGAGACCCCTGCTGGTACACCTGACGGTCTTTCTCGATCACGTCCGCGAAAGCTTTTTGCTTCGCCGCGCCGCCGTCCGCCAGCACAGGGGATACTGCCGGCAACTCATCTTGAAGAGTGGCGGCGTCTTTAACAGGCGAGACTTGAGCGGCAACGGGGGCTTTCGGAGCCTCGATCGAGCTGCCGGCTATTTTCTGATCGAACACCACGACTTTTTTCTGCGACGTCGCGTCCGCTTTGTTGGCCGCCTCGATCTTGCCTTCTACGATGCTGACCGCGGTGTTACCCATTTTCAAAAGCTCTTTCTCCCGGATCAACCGGCGCCATTCGTTCCAGTAAATATCCACGCCTGACCACGCGGCGCCAAGTTCCATCGTCCCGTAAGTGACAAAGCTCAAGCCTTTGCCGAGCGCGCTGAAATACTCGAAATATTTATCCAGCGCCAGCGTATCGGTCGGGGTAGCTATGTTCACGCCGACCTCAAGCCCGTCCTGTCCGGGTATAATATCCATATCTTTCAATATCGCGCGCCAGGCGATCATAACAGCGCCGGCC
>JBAYMQ010000107.1:0-4760 GCA_041663465.1 Candidatus Omnitrophota bacterium
CGACCCCCATATTTACCAACCGGGTAACGCTTGAGGGAGCGTCGTTGGTATGCAATGTCGAAAAAACAAGATGTCCGGTTAACGCCGACTGGATCGCGGTTACAGCTGTTTCAAGGTCCCGGATCTCCCCGACCATGATGACGTCGGGATCCTGGCGCAGGATCGCGCGCAGGCCGTTGGCGAATGTGATGCCCGCGCGCGGATTAACCTGGATCTGGCGGATAAGCCGAGGCGGTATTCCACAGGATCCTCGATAGTGATGATATTGCGGTCGATCGTATTGATCCGCATAAGCGCCGAATACAACGTCGTCGTCTTGCCGCTTCCGGTAGGACCGGTCGAAAGAATAATGCCGTAAGGTTTAGATATAAGCGTTTCATACGCCTTCAGGTCGTCAACCGTGGAAAACCCGAGTTTTTCAAGGCCGATCATGACGGACGCAGTATCGAGTAGCCTTATAACCAGATTCTCGCCGTATATCGTAGGGATGGTGGAAACGCGGAAATCTATTATCTTATCGTCGACCTTGGACTGAAAATGACCGTCCTGCGGGATCCGGCTTTCAGCGATATCCATGCCCGAAAGGACCTTTATGCGTGAAATGATCGCCGACTCCCAGTCCTTGGGCGGCGCGGGGATCTCATGCAGTATCCCGTCTATCCTGAAACGGATCCGCAACGACTCCTGCTCAGGCTCGATATGAATATCGGAAGCCCGGTCGCGCACAGCCTGGGTAATGACAAGATCCACGACTTTTATTATATTCGACCCGTCGCCGAAATTCATCTTCTGATCGCCCTTGGTCTCCCCGAGTTCGGTCAAGAGGCTTTCCCTGATCACATTCTTAGAATACATGCTGGCGCGGGCCTCTTCGATCTCGCCGGGAGACGCTATATAAAGCTCCAGGAGCATTCCCGTCTGCAACTGTATCTGGTCCAGAGCGCCCAGATCGGCCGGATCCACCATTGCCACGTGCAGGGTATTGCCGTCAAGCCTGATCGGAACGGACTCGGTTTTGTAGGAAAGGGCCTCCGGCAGCAGCTTGGCGAGTTGTTCGTCGGGTTTAAGATTATCAAGCGGCATATAATTGAACCCCTGCCTCCGGGCTATCGCGTGGTACATCGTCGCGCGGTCGATCAAATGAAGATCGACCACCAAAACCTCAAGAGGCCGCTTTAGCCGCTTCATTTCTTCCATCGCTTTATCAAGCTGCTCCTGCGTCAATAAATTTTGGGTAAGCAGTAATTGCTGCAGATCGTTATCATTCATCATTCCCTCGCTCGTTCATCGATCTCTTTGATCCAACTTTTGACCCTTGCGGCATCCCGGTCGCCTTCATCCGACAGATTAATATACCGGGTATAATAAACACGCGCGTCTTTCGGCCTGTCGAGATATTTTTCATACAGGACGCCCAGGTTATAACAGGCTTCCGCGTCAATGGGGGATAGCTCCAGGACACGCCGGAACGCCGCTTCCGCCTGCACGAAATCGCCTTTCTGCAAAGCCCCCACTCCGAGGTTGTAATAGATGTCCGGATCAAGCGCGTTGGCCGGGACAGCGGGCAACGCCTGGCTTCGCGGAGCCTGCGGCAGCAGCCGCGGCGGAGCGTCAAACGCGTCCTCCGAAGTTATCGGCAGAGGATCGGCGGCGCTCAGAACGAATTCAGCCTTCGCGAACGCGTCGTTGGCGGCTGTAAAATTCCCGTCCCGCATATATTTCTGCCCGGCGCGATAGAATCCCTGCGCCTGCTTGATATTCTCCGGGCCTTCTTCGGGTTGGCCACCCCACGCCGCGCACCATATCACGGGCATGAACGCTAAGGATAGGAAAACCGCTTTTGTAATGGATATACCCGATTTCATTTTTTCACATCCGTTGAGTTTGAAAACAATTCAACCCCGATGACACTTGTGAGGTTATAGCGCGCGCTTGAAGATATATCCCCGGGGGACTGGAAAATATCCGTTATCTTTCCCAGAAGCGCGAGGAATTTACCGCGCACATCGTTCAGTTCCGAGGCCAGTTGGTTCAATTTTATTTTTAAACCTTCTTTTTCCAGTTCATTCGCGACATACCGCTCGCGCAGCGAAGCGACATTACGCTCAAGATCCTTATACTTCACATTCGACTGGGAATACGCGCTTTCCGTTTCTATAAGCCGCGTCTCCAGCGAAAATATCTTCTGCGTCGCGGCGTCAAGAGCCTTTTTATGCTGCTCCGTCACTTCCTGCGCCATAAGATATTTCTCTTTCAGGACAGAATTCTCGTTCGTCAGGATATTGATCCGGGCATTCAGGTCGTTGATCTGCCCCAGATATTCGATCTCGGTCCCCAGATTTATCCTGCCTTTTTTATCGCGCGCCGGAGACCCCGGTTCGGGCGACCCCGGAAAAACCAATTTCGGGGAGATCCTGCTGTCCCTCATCTCCACCAAATACTGATTTGTGTCTTCGATCTCGCGGGTAAGAGCGTCCAACTGGATCTTGAGGATATTTTCCCTGCCCTTCTGAACGTTCAGGCTTTCAATGGCTTCCCGCACCAGATCCAGGCGCGACTTGACCTGCAGCGCCACATCGAAATTCTTGCGCAACAGGTCGACTTCTTTCTGCAAACCCGCGCTCTTGGCTGTCAGATCCTCCAGATGAGCGCTCATTTCGTCTTTAACCCGCTCTATGGACTGCTTATCCGCCCGCGCCAAATTCATTTTGTCCAGGAAAGACTTATTCTGAGCTATCAAAAACTCCACTTTCTTCTGCAAGCGCTGCGCGTTCTTGCGCTCCAGGGTCAGCGCGTTATTTGTTTCAAAACTGGCGTTATTTAAATCCTGCTGCAGCTGGCGCAACGCGCCCAGCTCAGCTTTCATCCTGGAGACTTCCTGAGATTCGAATGATTCCCGGCGGGAAAGCATGCCGCGGAAATGACGGGTGTCTATCTGAACGTAGAAACCGAAAAAAGCGAGAACGATTATGATCGCTATAAAAACAACTATCGTCCGCATCCTGTCAACGCGCATCAACACCTCTCATTTCGGCCTTGAACGGCCGGTCCGTCGATAATTCCGCGGTTATTTGGGCCGAGTTCTTATCCTTCAGGATCGTCGCGGTAACGAAGATCAAAAGATCCGTCTTTTCCTTCGGTTCAGTCTCGCTGCCGATATCCTTGTTCGAAAATAACTTGCCTATAAAAGGCAGATCTCCGAGAAAGGGGATCTTCTTCACCGTGCTCGACTCTTTTTCTTTCACAAGCCCCCCGATAACAACGGTCTCCCCATCCTTGACGATGACCTCTGTTTCGGCTGTCCGCGATGACGTGATCGGCCGCTGATTCTGGCCTTCGCCGATATAATCGATGATATTGCTGACCTCGGGTTTAAGCTGCAATTTAATATGGCCGTCCGGGCTGATCTGCGGGACGACCTCGAGATTCACGCCGACATTCTGCTGTTCCCACCCTGTTATTTCCCAGGATCCCGTAGAGTCATTCCGTTCATACGTCGCTATCGGGATCACCTGGCCGACATTGATCTTGGCTTTCTGATTATTGACCGTAACTATGCGCGGCGACGCCACAAGTTTGGTTTTTGTCCGGGTCCTCAGAAAATTCAAAACCGCCTGGAAACTCGTAAAATCAAGCGTGCCGAGCGTAAAATTAGAGGCGCTCGCGTAAGGGAACCCGTAATTCGACGCTAAATCGGTCGCGGTAGGGTTTTTCGACTGAAAGAACGTCGAGCCTGTTTTCTGTCCGGCGTCGAACGGGAAGGTGATGGGCCGCGCCGCGCCGGATGCCGTTATCGTCGTAGTCCAATCTATGCCCAGCTTCTCCGTATCGGTAAGGGACGTTTCGATAAGCTTCGCCTCTATCAAAACCTGCGCGGTCAGTTCATCCAGCGACGGGATCATGGCCTCTATCCGGTTGATCGCAGATATCGTATCGGTCACCATAATGGCATTGGAACGGACATCCGCCTCGATGACCCCTTCAGGGCTAAGCATCTTAGTCAGGGTCTCTTTGAGTTTTACCGCGTCGGCGTTATTCAAACGGAAAAGCTTGGTCTGCTTGCCTTCTCTGGACGCTTCGTCCTGACTGGTGACTTTATACACATTGCCTTTTTTAGTATAGGCGAACCCGTTGATGGTCACCACCGAATCAAGCGCCTGTTCGATCGTCACGTTGGCCAGCTGCACGGTAACCAGGCCCTTAACGGACTCGGAAAAAACTATATTGAGGTCATATTGTTTCGACAATTGCCGCAATATATCCTTAATATCGACTTCGCGGAATTCCAGATATTCGATGAGATTTTTCGCTGTCTCGGTCTGGCAGTATCCGCCCGGAGACGCTATAAGGATACCGGCGCATAATACGAGCCCCGCAAGCCGTCTGTTCATTCGTCCACCTCAATTGGTTTGCCTTGCATATTATTTATCTTCGGAAAATGTCAAAAAAAACGTCTGCACCCCCCGCGTGAGCATAACGCGGTCCTTCTCGATCAGGGAAACCTCATAACCCCCAAGCGCGTCCCCGACGCTGACGATCTGATCATTAATAAACGCGTACCCTTTTTTATCCTTCGCGAAAGATATACCCTTAAGCTCAAATTCGTTCAATTTGCCGGTGCTGTCGGATACCGACCAGAACGGATCTCTGCCCCACGCCGCTTCCCAGCGTTTTAATTGCGCGGCCGTTGCCTTCCCGTGCGCCCTGACATTCACCGGCGCCGCGGGATCGGCCGCGTCCGGAGCTTCGGCAACAGGCGC
>JBAYMQ010000108.1:0-4721 GCA_041663465.1 Candidatus Omnitrophota bacterium
GGGCCCGCCGCCTGTAAAAGGGAGTCCAAAATGACGCCGCGCCGCTCGAGAAATCGCACATACTCAGGCGGAAAATCCTTTCCCACAACAGCCACCAGATGCACCTTGGTAAAAAGCCTGCTTGACATCGCGAAATGAACAGCGGATCCCCCCAGCATTTTTTTGCGAATACCCGACGGAGTCCTGACTGTATCCAACGCGGCTGTACCTAGAACAAGTATTGACATAAAACCTCCGGTTTAACGGCCTATCACTTAACCCAGATCAACGTTATAATCGCGCAAACAAAACAATAATAGGCGAAGAAATGAAACCGCGCCCGCGCTATCGCGCGTTTCAAGATCCACAACGCGAACAACCCTGCGGCAAAACTACAAAAAAATCCTATCGCCAGGGGAACCGGGTTGCCAGAAACAACAAAATTTATTTTTTTTGCTTCCAAAACCGCGGCGCCCGCTATCACCGGAACAGACACAAGGAACGAAACGGTAAATCCCTTCATTCTATCGATCCCGCGGTAAAGCAAGGTCGATATAGTGACGCCTGATCGCGATACGCCCGGAATGATCGCTATTCCCTGCGTGGCGCCCAGAATAACCGCATCCTTTATGGTGACCGTTTTGCGGCCCTGACCCATAAAACGCCTGGTCAACAGCAAGATCAGCCCGGTCGCGATCCAGCCCATCGCGACAAATCTCACGGACGTAAACAATGACTCAAAAAAATCCTTGCCCAGCACTCCGATAACGCCCGTGATACACGTTACAACCAGAATAAACAAAACCATGCGCTTGTCGCGTAACGCGCCAATAATATCCTGGAAGAAAAAGATGAGGACCGAAACCAGCGTCCCGACGTGCATCACGATCGATATGGCCACGCCCTGTTCCGCCAGGCCGAACACCCGCTCCAGGACCACAAGATGCCCGCTGGAGGATACGGGGAAAAATTCAGTAACACCCTGCACAAGGCCCAGAATGATATACTCTATCATGCGTGCCCCAAAATGAATTTCTCCATATCATGCGCTAACGCGCACTGAACCTGGATATTCTTTTTCGTCACCGGATGGATAAATTCGAGCCCGCCGGAATGCAGGCACAACCTTTTTGCCCGCAACGAGAAATCTTTGCGAAAAACGAATTTAGACTCTCCGACAAGCGGGTGGCCCAGCGATTTAAAATGCAGCCTGATCTGATTCTTCCTGCCGGTTTCAGGCCGCACATCCAGGACCGTACATTCAGACAACCGTTTAATAACCTTAAAATGCGTGACCGCATTCTTGCCTTCAAGAGGTTTGCGTATCGTACCTTCATCCTGCGGGATCCTCCCGTGCGCTATAGCGCGGTATATCTTACGCACTTGGTGCTGCCGGAATATTTCCATCATCTGCTGTTGAATAGCCTTGCCTTTGGCGTATATCACCAGGCCTGACGTTTCTTTATCAAGCCTGTGGCAGGGATGCAGGCGATAGGATTTGCCCTCTTTTATGGCGTCCTCGTTCAATATCAGCGTCAGATGCCGCGTATCGGCGTCCGGGCCGGCGATAGTCAGCAAGCCGGGAGGCTTATTGACGATCAACAAAAAATCATCTTCGAAAACAAAAGGGATATTATTCAACATAGTATCAGACGATCTCCAGCATGCGGTCGATTGCCTTGCGCGCTTTAACGCGAATATCTTCGGGAACCCGCACTTCTTCACGCAGCGTCTCCAGCGACGCCAGCACTTTCTCAATCGTTACCTTTTTCATATTCGGGCATTCGGCGCGATCGGCGGCGGGGAAGAAACTCCTATCGGGGAAATCCTGTTCAAGACGATACGCCATTCCCACTTCGGTCCCGATAATCATCTCCCTGACTCCGGTCTTCTTCGCGTACATCCCCATACCGCTGGTAGAAAGCACTTCATCGGCAAGCATGATGACTTCCGGCGTACATTCCGGATGAACCAGCACTTTGGCGCGGGGATGAAGTTTTTTCGCCCGGACAATATCTTCCGGGAGTATTTTGAAATGTGTCGGGCAGAACCCTCCCCACCCTATAAGGCTCCGGCCGGTTTTTTTAGAAACATAATCCGCCAGATACTTATCCGGAACAAAAATGATCTCCGGGGCGTTCTTATGCGCGTTGACCACCGCAACCGCGTTTGACGACGTGCAACACGCGTCGAGTTCGGCTTTAACCCCGGCCGATGAATTCACATAACCTATCACGACCGCCCGGGGATGCTTCGCTTTTAGCTCCTTGATCTGCGCCACGCTCAGCATATTCGCCATCGGACAGGTCGCGGACCGGTCAGGCATCAATACCATGGCGCGCGGGCACAAGATAGAAGCCGTTTCCGCCATAAAATCGACACCGCAATAAACCATGATCTTCGCATCCGTCTTGGCCGCGATACGCGCCAACTCCAGCGAATCACCGCGGAAGTCAGCGATCTCCTGCACTTCCGGCAACTGGTAATTATGGGCGAGGATTATGGCCCGCTGTTTTTGTTTTAGTTCCTTTATTTTCCGGACTGTAGTATTCATAGAATAGTAGATTATACCGTATTATCCGCGGCGCGGCAACGACTTCATTTTTTGTACGACCGCATCAGCATCGTATAATTCAACCCGCCGGAACCCCTGATCTTTACGGGAATACGGCGGTCATCGGCGCTTATCCAGATCGCGAACCTTTCCGGTTCGCTTTCAAAATAAAACGCGTTGAACGTGCCGGCAGGCACCGTGACCTTCTCTATAGACTTAAGCTTGATATCAAATTCCTGCGTCGGCAGCACCACTTTCATAGACCATCCGGGAGCAAGTTTCTCGGCGCGCCTGACCTGATACGGCAGCAATATAGCGTTATGGATCGGCCCCTCTTTTACAATACGCGAAGATTTGCCTCCGGGAGGTCTGGTTATATCCAGGGAATGGGAGGACTGATCATAAATCTCTACGATCCGTGTATATTTAGGCCACGTACGGATATCCCGCTCAACACGCAGAGGCAAAAATTCTTTCACATCAGCCCATATTCTCTCGGTGTCGTTGACCTGGATCACCTTAGTCGTGAATACGACCAACTGCGCATCTACGCCGGACAGTTTTGTCCGTTCCAGATTATGATAAACACTCGTGCCGATCTTCACGGCCCCCATTTTCACATCATAAACTATCTCTTCGCCGGCGTAATCAGGCACTTGTTCCTCAGGCACAGCAAACGAACCAACTTCCAGAGCCCGGTACGCTGGCGGAAAAAACCCTTTGCCGTGCGGCGAGTACAATATGATCGCGAACTCCACAAGCGCAAAATAAACAGCCGCCAGGATAACCGTCATTTTCGACATCGACTATGCCTTTGCCAGAACCCGAAGCAGATTTATGCCGGTCTTCGGATCGATTGACTTGGTAGCAGAAACACCTTTTAACTCAAAAACAACAGCCTCAATAACTAAAAAAACTTTTGACTCCTTGCGAACGCAGCCCGTCAACGTCTTAGCCTTCTTGCCCATAGCCGTATGGATATGTATCTGGGGGCCGGTTTTATTGGTAAATATCGTACCCACGCCCATTGCTTCCCATCCGCCCCTGAATGCCTGCCAGTTCGGTTGCGGAGGGATTACGGGTTTCTTGGGCCCGGTCGCGAGGTCCCCTTGTTTCAAGGCGCCTAAAAAAACAATAGCCGCGGCCTTGAGTTTTTCTTTACGGCTGAACCTGTCTAATTCCCGGAGCAACACATCGTCGTCGCTGAATTTTAAAACAAAGATCCTGCCTATCGTGCCCGTGGTATATTCCATAATTGCTCCTTTATCGGTCCCCGCCTACCGGCAATGCACAACGTCCCCGGCCAGGACTTTTTCGATAAGGCCCGAGTCGCGGCGGACCAGCAGCCCGCCGTCCGCGTCAATATCGACGGCAACTCCGTCCAGGCGGCCTTTATGCATATCGATCCTGACCCGCCGGCCGAGCGTAGCGCTGAACTGCCGCCACGCTTCAAGGATCTCCCCGAATTCCTGTTTTTTGAATTTTAAATAATAGTTCTCGAACTGCCGGAGCATCTCCCGGAACAAATCCACCCGGCTCACAACGCCGCCGGATTGCTGCGCCAGCGAAACAGCCCCGTCCACAAGAGTTTTTTTGTCGCCGTTCACGTTAACGCCGATACCGATAACGCAATAGTTGACCCGGCCGATGCCCGCGTTCATTTCCGTTAAAATTCCACCCAGCTTCTTATTCTCCAGGAATATGTCGTTGGGCCACTTTATCCGCGTTTCAAAACCGCAAATACGCCTTACAGCTTCGCACACGCTGACGGCAGCCATAAGGGTAATGGAAGCGACTTCACTGACTGACGTATCGGGCCTGACGATGACCGAAAAATACAAACCCTTATATTTCGGGGACGCCCAGGACCTGCCGAGCCTGCCTCGACCGGAGGTTTGCGTTTCAGCTACAACCACCGTTCCTTCAGGAGCCTTATCCTGGGCGAGTTGCGTCGCGGCATCCATCGTCGACGCTATATGATCATAATAATATACCGCCTTACCGATTGTCCTGGTATGCAGTCCGGCCCCTATTTCAGCCGGATATAGCCTGTCGGGACACGAAACTAACTGATAACCCAAATGCGGGATAGATGAAATATCATAACCGAGACCGCGTAAATGCAGGATATGTTTCCAGACAGCCTGGCGGGGAATATTTACTTGACGGCATAATTCTTCCGCCGTCA
>JBAYMQ010000109.1:0-4666 GCA_041663465.1 Candidatus Omnitrophota bacterium
GGTATCGGTCGTAAAATACGGATTCCCCGTGCCTGCGGCAAAAATGACGATCCTGCCTTTTTCAAGGTGTCTTACCGCCCTGCGGCGGATATACGGCTCGGCGATCTTTTGTATCTCTATCGCCGTCATTACCCGGGTAGGCATATGCATCTTTTCAAGGGCATCCTGCAACGCCAACCCGTTGATAACAGTAGCCAGCATACCCATATAGTCCGCCACGGACCGATCCATATCAAGGCCCCTGGAGCCGGTATTTTCCTGGCCGCGGAATATATTGCCCCCGCCCAGGACGAGCGCAATTTCCACGCCCATACCCTTGATCTCTTTGATCTGGCGCGCGATAGACGCCAGAACGGCCTGATCGACGCCATGCGTTTTGCTGCCCTGCAACGCTTCGCCGCTCAACTTCAGAACGATCCGTTTATATACAGCCTTACGTGGCATGCGTTAGCCTATCTTATACCGCGCGAACCGGTGAACAACGATCTTCTCTCCCATTTTCGCCACAATACTGCCCATATAGTCGTTCACTGAAATGCTGGGATCTTTGACAAATGGCTGGTCAAAAAGACAATGTTCCTTATAATATTTCTCCTTCTCCTTATCGTCCAGCCCTGCGATAGCATCAACGGGAACATCTTCTTTCTTGATGTATGACGGGCTGCTCGCTGTGATATGAAGAACGAGATCTTTTGTAAACTGCATAAAATCAGGGCTCTTGGCGACAAAATCTGTTTCGCAATTCACCTCAAGAAGAACGCCCACCTTATTCCCATGATGGACATACGCTTCGATGCGGCCTTCCTTGGCGTTGCGTTCGCCTTTTTTTGCCGCGATCTCAAGGCCGCGTTTACGCAAAAGCACCACCGATTTCGGGATATCGCCATGTGTCTCAACAAGCGCTTTTTTGCATTCCGCCATACTGGCGGAAGTTAAGTTCCGTAATTCTTTGATTGACTCGACTGAAAAATCCATTGTTCTACACCTTCTTTCTTGCTTTTGTCTTATCCACAACTATTCCGGCGGGGTGGACCTTCTTGGCTGCCTTAGGATCTTCTTTTGTCGTGTCTTCAAGGATCTCTTCGATCTCTTTGATCTTGACCTCTTCTTCGGGAGCCACAGCCGGAACCTCCACGGCAACAGCCTCTTCCTTGATCGCGACGCCTTCATGCGACAAATACGACAGGAATTTCTTTCTTCCTTCTATAATACTATCGGCTACATAGGTCGTTATAACGCCTATAGAGCGGGTTGCGTCATCATTGCCGGGAATCGGATAATCCACCACATTCGGATCGGCATTGGTATCCAATAATCCGATAACGGGGATACCGAGTCTGCGCGCTTCATGCACCGCGGTCTCTTCTTTCTTGGTATCAACGATGAACAACGCCTTGGGCATACGCTCCATGGCAATGATACCGTTAAAACTCTTCTTGAGCTTGGTAAGCTCTTTCTCTAAGAGAGAAACTTCTTTCTTAGTCAGCTTTTCGAACGTACCATCCGCTTTCTTTGTCTCGATCTCTTTGAGACGATTAATGCTCTTCTTGATGGTAGCGAAGTTAGTGAGCATCCCTCCGGGCCAGCGCTCGGTAACATAATGCATGCCGCAACGCTGCGCTTCCCTTAAAACCACTTCCTGAGCCTGCTTTTTAGTGCCCACAAACATGACAAATTCGCCCTTGGCGGTGATCTCCATTAAGAAATCCTTCACCCGGGCCATGCACTCTTCGGTCTTTTCGAGGTCGATAATATAAATACCGCTTCGCTCGCCGAAGATAAACTTTTTCATTTTTGGATTCCAACGGGATGTTCGATGTCCGAAGTGGACTCCTGATTCGAGCAGTGTTTTGATAAGATCTGATGGCAAGGTGTTTCCTCCTTCAATAACGCCTTTTACCAAGTACACCCTTGATGATTCTCAGGGGTCGGACTTACTTCAAGGCATATACAACCTGCGACGGGCTTTCCGCCAACCTGTTCCCTGACAGATCCGGCTGAAAAGCTAGTTCATTAAGTATAACATAAAATGCTTATAATGCAAATATTTTTGCGCCGCAAGGCGCATGGTGGCGCAATACCTCATTAGCGCCAACCCAAGAACTTTTAATTATACGTATTTTATGCGATTTTGCAAGTAATTTTGTTGAAAATTGAATTATACTTGACAAACCTACTATTTTGCGTATACTTAAATCCTACGTGCAGCAATCAAAAATCAATTATAAACGCAAGGAGCTTTATCATGCACAAAACATGCAGCCTGTGCGGCAAAGGACCGCAAACCGGTAAAAGCATTGTCCGCAAAGGTATGTTAAAGAAAAAAGGCGGTACCGGCAGCAAGATTGTCAGATGGACCAAGCGTAAATTCCTGCCAAATCTGCAAAAAATGCGTATCGTGGTAGAAGGTACCCCGCAGAAAGCTTTTATCTGCGCCAAATGCATTAAAAAAGGGAATTTCAAGAAAGCTTCGTAAATAGAATTAAAAAAAAAGACCGGGCTTGTAAATACAAGCCCGGTCTTTTTTCTGTAACAGAATAGTTATAGGATCTCTTCTACCTCCAGGATCATAGACTCTTGCCCCAACCATGTGTCTATGCGAGGGTTATACACCAGATCAAAAGCTTCTGCCCCACAGAGCTTTTCCAGATAGCCTCCCATACCAAAACCTATAGCCTGATGAGTAATAACGCCGTCTGTAACCCAGAATTTGAGCGTATCCCTGCTCAAAAGCCTGGGTTCACCTTTAAGGCGAAGGTTCCGCGTTAAAAATAACGGCTCAGGATTTCCGCATCCAAACGGAGCCACGCCATCCAATTCCTGTATCAATGTATCCGTAATGGCTTCCAGAGGCAATTCCATATCCACATCAATACGAGGCAGAAGATCTTCCAGCATAATGCTGCGCTTAGCGTACTGGTTGATCCGATCCTTGAACGTTTCTATGTTTTTCCGGGGTATAACCATGCCGATTGCATGCTGGTGGCCGCCGAAATTATCCAAAAGGTCCCTGCACGACGCAAGACCATCAAAAAGATGGAAATTCTTTATGGAACGGCCTGATCCGCGGCACCCCGCCTCATTCATAGATATCAGGATCACGGGACGATTAAATTGATCCACGAGTTTTGAAGCCACTATGCCCAGGACACCTAAATGCCATCCCTCCTTAGCCAGAACAATGATCTCATGTTCCTTAAAATTTATCTCCCGCGCTATCAGGTCCTGCGCTTCTTCAAGGATCGCGCCTTCCACCTTCTGACGCTTGCGGTTGAACTGTTCGATCTCCCTGGCAAGATCCTTGGCTTCCCCCTCGTGAACGCTTGACAAAAGATTGAACGCGACATCGGCTGTATCCATACGACCGCTCGCGTTGATCCTGGGCCCGAGAATAAAACTGACAGAATCGGGCCGCATGGCTTTATTCAGTATACCGCTTGACTCCATGAGCGTGCGTAATCCAAGGCGCTGCGTACGGGCAATACGCAATAACCCTTCTTTCGCGATAACCCGGTTCTCTCCCGTCAACGGCACCGAATCGGCGATCGTGCCCAGAGACACCAGGTCCAGGTCTTCCTCCAGGCGGTTGCCGGTCAACGCCTGGCAGAGCTTATAAACGACACCGACCCCCGCCAGATCCCGGTACGGATACAAAGAACCTTTCATTTTAGGATTGATCACAACGGACGCGGCCGACAGGCCGTCAGGATCAGCGGGCTCATGATGATCTGTAACCAGCACGTCCATGCCCAGGCCGCGCAACTCCGACAATTCCTTTTCGCTGTTCGTGCCGCAATCGGCTGTTATGAATAATTTAATACCCCGGTCCTTGGCGCGCTTGGGAATAGTTTTATGCACGCCATACCCCTCTTTGAGCCTGTGAGGAATATAATGTTCAACGACCGCGCCCATTCGCACTAACGTATTCTTGAGCAACGACAATGACGTAATGCCGTCCACATCATAATCGCCGTGCACCAGGATCCGGTCTTTATTATATAAAGCTTTTTTAATTAGCGCGACCGCGGCAGGCATGGCGGCGAACGCGAACGGATCATGCAAATGTTCCAACTTCACATGCAGGAACCTGTCCGCTTCACGAACGGTGGAGATCCCCCGGTTCGCCAGCACCTGGGCAAGCGCGTCAGATATGGCTAATTCTTTAACAAAAAGGGAACAGATAGGATTACGGCGAGAGGGAATATTAAGGATAGTATGCGCGGAAATCACTACATCTGCTCCGGCGCAGTCACTCCGAGAAGATCCAAACCTTTAGCGAGCACGGTCTTTGCGCCGTAAATGAGGGCGATACGAGCCCGGGTACAAGATTCTTCCTGGCCCAAAACGCGATGCCTGTCGTAGAATTTATGAAAGCTTTCGGCGGTTTCCTGAAGATATACCGTCATCATATACGGATCGAGGGTTCCCAGGCAAACCTTCAGCATGTAAGAGAACTGCCATAATTTTTTTAAAAGGAGCAATTCTTCTTTTTCGCGCAGAACGAATGCCCCGGGGAGAACCGGCTTGCCGGACACCCCAGCCTGGCGCAGGACGCTGGAGATCCTCGCGTGGGCATACTGGACGTAATAAACAGGGTTCTCGGCGGTCTGTTTTTTGGCAACCTCGAGGTCGAAATTCAAATGGCTCGAGGTTCTCCGCATTAAAA
>JBAYMQ010000110.1:0-4615 GCA_041663465.1 Candidatus Omnitrophota bacterium
AAACCCGCTGACAAAGTCCGCGTGAAGATCATCAAAGTCGACGTGGAACAGGGTAAGATCGGTTTATCCGCCAAGCTGTAAAATGTTGTCATTGGATTCCGGGGACACATTACTTAATTACCGCACCTTTACGGGCGAATTAATTAAGTAATGTGTCCCCGGAATAAACAGACTATGGACATTCAAAAACAACTTGAGATCATTAAGCGCGGCGTCGCTGGCATTGTGTCTGAGGAAGAGCTTATAAAGAAGCTTGAATCCGCCGCAAAGGAAAAACGGCCATTGCGCGTGAAGGCCGGATTCGACCCGACAGCTCCCGATATTCATCTGGGCCATACTGTGCTTTTGCATAAATTGCGTCAGTTCCAGGATCTGGGCCATGAGGTTTATTTTCTTATAGGCGATTTCACCGCGCAGATCGGGGATCCTACAGGAAGGTCTGTTCTGCGTAAAACCCTTACCAAGGAAGAAGCCCGGGCGAACGCCAAGACGTATCAAATGCAGGTCAGTAAAGTCCTTGACCTCAAAAAGATCAAGGTTGTATTCAACACGGATTGGTTTGAGCCGATGTCCGTCGCGCGGTTCCTCGGGCTTACCATGCACGCGACTGTCGCGCAAATGGCGCAGCGGGAAGATTTCAAAAAGAGGCTCGAAAGCGGACAGGACGTGTCGCTGCTGGAATTTCTGTACCCGATATTGCAGGGATATGATTCCGTATTCCTGCACGCCGATATCGAAATGGGCGGCACCGATCAGATTTTCAATCTTTTGCAGGGCCGGGATATGCAAAAGAAATTCGGGCAGGAGCCGCAGGTGGTCATCACCATGCCGCTTTTGGAAGGAACCGACGGCGTAAACAAAATGAGCAAATCTCTGGGGAATTATGTCGCGATCAACGATAAACCCGGGGATATGTTCGGTAAGATCATGTCTATTTCCGACGAGTTAATGATGAAGTATTATACTCTGTTGACCGACGATGATCTGGCCGCGATCAAGGCGTTGCATCCGAAAGACGCCAAAGTCCGGCTCGCCAAAACGATTATCGCGCAGTATTATTCAGCGCAGATAGCAAATCAGGCCGCGGAAGAGTTCAGCCGCGTATTCGCGTCAAAGGAATTGCCGCAGGATATGCGGGACTTTAAGATCTCCGGAGAAACGCTCGCGGTCGATATCATAATTGAGAGCGGTCAGGTTAAGAGCAAGAATGAGGCCCGTCGTTTGATCCAGCAGGGCGCGGTTGAATTCGAAGGCGTCAAAGTTTCTGATATTAACGCCCAGATCAGTTCGTCCGGCGTGCTTAAAATAGGATCGCGGAGATTTCTTAAAATCATAGTTTAAGAGCATCGGAAGGCGTTTATGGCAAATCACAATTTTGCTGTATTGCTTGCAGGAGGCCAGGGCAGCAGATTCTGGCCGCAAAGCAGGACCCTTGAGCCGAAACAATTTTTGTCGCTGCATCAGGATAAAAGTCTTTTTGAACTGACAATAGGACGCATTTCCCGCCTTATTCCCGCGCAGAATATATTCATTGCTACTTCGGATCTCTACCGCAGCCAGATAACAGATCTCGTAAAGCCGTTTAAGATACCCGGATCCAATCTGATTTATGAGCCTGACGGCAGAAATACAGCCCCGTCTATCGCCGTATCGGCCATGCTTATCCATCGCCGCGACCCCCGCGCGCGTATCGCGGTGCTGCCGTGCGATCATTTGATTAAAAACAGGGATAGATTTTTGCAATTGTTGCGCCAAGCGTTCGGTTTATGCGACGGCAAACTGGTTATTTTCGGGATCCCGCCGACCAGGCCCGCTACAGGTTATGGTTATATTCAAGCCACCCGTCATTGCGGCGAGCCGAAGGATGGTCATTGTGGTGAGTTGAAGGCTGGTTATTGCGAGGAGCTGAAGCATGGTCATTGTGGTGAGCCGAAGGATGGTCATTGCGGCGAGCTGAAGGATGGTCATTGCGAGGAGCCGAAGGATAGTCATTGCGAGGAGCCGAAGGCGACGAAGCAATCCCTGAAAAACGCGCTCTTAGTCAAACGTTTTACCGAGAAACCCGACTTGAAAACCGCGCAAAAATTCGTGCGCAGCGGTGACTATTATTGGAACGGCGGAATATTTATCGGTTCGAGCACCGTATTCTTGCAAAGCTTTAAAAACTTTTTGCCTAATATTTATAAGATTTTACCAAGCCTGAAGGTCGCGGAAGATATCGCAAAAGTGTGGAAAAAAATCCCTGCCATTTCATTTGATTACGGCATTCTTGAGAAATCTAAAGATCTAGTGATGATCTCAGCGTCAGGCCTGGGATGGTCCGATCTCGGCTCGTGGCAGGCGTGGGATGAATTATTGCCTAAAGATAAAGACGGCAACGTCATAAAGGCGGATGTTGTTAATATCGGCAGTAAAAATATAACCGTCGTCGGGGCCACGCGCCTTATCGCGACGATCGGGCTCGATGATCTTGTTATTGTTGATACGCCGGATGCTATTCTGATAACAAAAAAAGATAATACTGAGGACGTAAAAAAAGTTGTAGATATGCTGAAGGCTAATAAACGCGCGGAACATTATGTGCATAAAACCGCGAAACGGCCGTGGGGGTCTTATACCGTGCTGGATATGGGCGACGGTTTCAAGGTCAAGCAGGTTGAAGTCAAGCCTGGACACGCGTTAAGCCTGCAATACCATAAAAAACGCAGCGAGCATTGGGTTGTCGTTGAAGGCACCGCCAAGATCGTCAGGGGCAAAAAAAGCTTTTTGTTTGAAGCGAACCAGAGCACTTATATACCTGTCGGCTGCGTGCACCGGTTGTGCAATCCGTCAAAAGATGCGGTATTGCGCATAATCGAGGTTCAGGCTGGAAAATATCTCGATGAGGACGATATAGTCCGGTTAAAGGACGATTTTGGAAGGGGCTAAAAGGAGAAATAGATGCAAAAAGCAGCAGTGATCGGAGCAGGATACGTCGGGCTTGTGACAGCTACGTGCCTCGCTGAGCTCGGCCATCGTATTGTTTGTGTCGACAATGACCTTAAGAAGCTGCGTAACCTTAAAAAAGGCATCATTCCTATTTTTGAGCCCGGCCTGGCCGAGCTGGTGCGTAAAAATCAAAAGGCCAGGCGCCTGATCTTTTCCAGCAGCATTGCCGCGGCGACAAAGGCGTCGCAGGTTATTTTTATTTGTGTCAATACGCCGCCTCTGCCCGACGGGGGAGCCGATCTGTCCATGGTTGAGAGAGTCGCCTCCGAGATCGGCAAAGTAATGGTAGATTACAAGGTTATTGTCGGCAAGAGCACGGTACCCGCTGAGACCCATGAAAAGATCAAACGCACCGTCCAGATGATAACCAAGGGAAAAGGGGAGTTCGATGTCGCTTCCAATCCTGAGTTTTTGCGCGAAGGCCACGCGGTTGAGGACACTCTTCATCCCGACCGCATTGTAGTCGGAGTTGAATCCAAACGCGCGGAGAAGATCATGCGTGAGCTTTACCGGCCGCTCAAGGCCCCGCTGCTGATCACGAATATTACGACGGCGGAGATCATTAAGCATGCCTGTAATTCATTTTTGTCCACAAAAATATCCTATATGAACGCGGTTGCCAATATTTGCGAACGCGTAAATGCCGACGTGGAAAAAGTCGCGCAAGGTATGGGTTTTGATAAACGGATCGCCCGGCAGTTCCTTAACGCGGGAGCGGGGTTTGGAGGCAACTGTTTTCCCAAGGATCTGGACGCGTTCATACACCTGGCCGAGACCAAAGGGTATAATTTCGACCTGCTTAAAGCCGTGCGCAAGATAAACCAGGATCAAAAAAAGCTGATCATGAAAAAGATCGAAGACGCTTTATGGATCGTTAAGGGCAAGACCATCGCCGTGCTGGGCCTGAGCTTTAAGCCCATGACGGATGATATCAGGAATTCTATAGCTATCGATATGGTAGGTATGCTTCAGGAAGCTAAGGCGAATATCCGCGCATATGATCCGCAAGCGCTTGGTAAGGCGAAAGATGTTTTGAAGAATGTGACGTTATGCAAAAACGCTTACGAGGCCTGCAGGGGAGCTGACTGCTGCCTCGTGATGACCGAGTGGGACGATTTTCGCGTATTGGATCTGGCAAAGCTGAAAAAAATGCTGCGTCAGCCTATTGTGATCGATACGCGCAATATTTATGAGCCTCAGGCCATGGTGGATATGGGATTTGTGTATAAATGCATAGGCAGAGGCAGCGCATTCGCATAATCGTCATTGCGAGGAGCCACTTGCGTTGCGCGCAAGTGTAAACTCCGGCGACGAAGCGATCTCAACATAAGGATAAAAAGATGAATATAGTTTTAACCGGCGGCGCAGGTTTTTTAGGATCACATCTTTGCCGCAGATTTTTAAAAGATAAACACCGCGTTATCTGCGTCGATAACTTCATCACCGGCACGCATGACAATATCAAGGACCTTATCGGAAATAAGCGTTTTGGTTTGATCCGGCACGATATTTCCAAGCCGTTATATATAGACGGCAAGGTCGATTGGGTCATGCATTTCGCCTCGCCCGCGTCCCCTAAGGATTATTTGAAGCATCCTATCAAAACCATCAAGGTCGGCACTCTCGG
>JBAYMQ010000111.1:0-4613 GCA_041663465.1 Candidatus Omnitrophota bacterium
CAATATCCATGCCAATTTATTGGAAAATATAATGCCGAACATAGCGGCAAGGAATATGAATAAAACGGGGAAAAATATCCGGCGCTGGTCTTTCAATTTTTTGTGGAAATGGGCGTGGAACCCTTCCATATAACCGGTCGCGAACATAATAATGAGGCTGCCGACCACGCCGACGATCAACGCCATAATAAGCGAGAATGTGTCTATGAAAAAAATATGGCCGCTCTCCCGCGAGCCGCCGTACACGATCTCACAGAACAGAATAAGCGCCACTTGTATAACGGCCAGGACGCAAACAAGGATCTTTTTGAACCTCAAGCCCATATAGACGATATATCCGGCCAGCGCGAACTCAACAACAAGCATTGCAAGATCGATGGCGCGCGATCCAATAATGCCGGGAAGGTCGTAATACCGGATAGCGCTGCCTAACGGTTCGCATAAAAGGGTAAGCGTAACCGCGGCAACGATACACGCCGCGGCGCGCACGATCCACGCGCGGACCCCTTTCCAGGGAACGACCAGCAGCGCCAACGCTATAACCAGAGGGAAAAATAATAAAAAGATAACCGCGTTCATGCTCTCCTTAATATAAAAAATCTCCAAAAGGCCCCCTTACCTTGCGCATGTCCCGGGATTACGGCCAAAAACGGGTGAGGGATAACCTTGGAAGCAGGGTATTATAACACGCGGAAGGCTTTTGTCAAAAAGGAAATAATACTTATTGACGGTAGGGGCTTTATTGTGTAAATTAAACGCATGGCTGGAACACTGCGCAAAAAACTCGATAAGATCATACCCCTGAAAGAACGCAAGGTGGTCTGGGAAAACTTCCTTTCCCTGTCAGCTTTACAGGCCATCAATTATCTCCTGCCTGTCCTTTTCCTGCCGTACCTGATCCGCATGATCGGCCCGGAAAAATTCGGGCTCATCGCCTTCGCCCAGGCCTGCATGCAGTATTTCATCATCCTTACGGACTATGGATTCAGTTTATCGGCAACGCGCGAGATCGCGCTTGTAAAAGAACGGCCGGACAAGGTCAAAGAGATATTTTCCGCCGTGCTGGCGACCAAGATCGTGCTTGCGGCGTTCAGTTTCCTGATACTGCTGGCGGTCCTGCGTTTTGTCCCCAGGTTCAAGCACGACCATCTGGTCTATATATACAGTTTCGGGGCGGTCATCGGCAGCACGATCTTCCCCCTCTGGTACTTCCAGGGGACGGAACGCATGAAATACATCGCGGGATTGAACATTATCGGCGGGATCATTTTCGCCGCCGGAATTTTCGTATTTGTCGACGGGCCGTCCGATTACCTTCTGATCCCTCTCTTTTACTCCGTTGTTTCGGTCGCGACCGGTATCGCCGGCCTGTACGTCGCCTTCCATAAATTCAGCGTCACATTCAGCTTTCAGCGGTACTCCGATATCAAACAACAATTAAAAGCAGGGTGGAACATCTTCTCCTCAAGTGTCGCCATCAACGCGTACACCTCCACGAGAATTTTCGCCGTGGGTCTCTTGACCACCAATACGGTGACCGGATACTATTCGATCGCCGAGAAGATCGCCGGCATCATTCAAACATTCCCCCTGGCTTCCTTCTCGCAAGCGCTGTTCCCCCGCTTAACAAAGATCTATCTGCACAACAGGAAAAAAGCTTACAAGCTGATGAAAAAGATCCAGGCCTTTACCACGGCCTGCTTCCTGATCAGCCTGCCTGTCTTCTATCTGTCAGCGCCCTGGATCGTCACGGCCATCGCGGGCAAACCGTACCCGGACGCGGTGATCACGCTGCAATTCCTGATCTTATCCATCCTTTTCATAGGGGCTAACGCGTTTAAGATCCAGTTCCTGATGGTATGCGGCAGGACTACAAGCTACGCGTTGATCCATGTCATAATGGCCGCGATCGGCATGCCTCTGATCTTCATTATGATCGGGTGTTGTTCCTATATCGGCGCCGCGGCCGCGACTATCCTGATTGAAGGTGGGATATTCCTGCTGACCGATAAACGCGTTCACGATATCACCGCGCGTCCGCGCCAGCCCGCGCGATAACGGTTACTTAAGCGCGCGCTGATAAGAATCATACGCTGCCGGGAACGGGGAAAGCGTGCGGTGTATGACGCCCTGGAAAACGGAAACCGCCAGGCCGTAATTAGTGATGGGGATGCCGCGCGTTCTGGCTTTTTCAATGCGCGCGAGCATTTCACGGCGCGTGATCATGCATCCGCCGCAATGAATGATAACTTTGTAATCTTCCAGCTTTTCCGGGAAATCCCTTCCCGCGCAGGTATCTATCGATATATCCCCGCCGGCGAATTTCTTGATCCACCGGGGAATTTTTACCCGGCCGATATCATCCTCTATCGGATGATGGCTGCAGGATTCCGCTATCAGGATCTTATCTCCCGGTTTTAACTGACGCAGCGCGGCCGCCCCTTTCGCGAGCTCGATAAGATCGCCTTTCGAACGCGCGAAAAGTATTGAAAACGTCGTGCAAGACACCTGGGCGGGCGTATCCGCGACCATTCTCTCAACGACCTGGGAATCGCAAACAACGATATCCGGCATTGACTTCAATTTCCCGAGCATACCTTTGTATTCTACTTCATTAACGACCAACGCCGCCTGGCGATGGTCAAGGCAATCGCGGATCGTGTGCACCTGCGGCAGGATGATCCTCCCTTTCGGAGCTTCCTTATCTATCGGCACGATCAACACAGCCAGCCCCGCCTCAGGGATCAGGTCGCCGATCAACGGCGGAGGGCGGAGATAGTCTTCAGGACAAACATCCAGAAGATGGTTTTTAAGCGGATTGACATATAAATCCCTGCTTTTGAGATCGACGCTCGATACCAGGATCACGCGCTTCGTTTTAAGCGAGATCGCCCGGATGAACTCCTGCGACGGGGGATTCGCATCGATCTTGTTCACGCATACAATAACAGGGATCCGGCGCGTTTCCGCTTCCGCCAGGACCATGTCCTCATATTCGTTCCAATGCCCGGCTTCGATCAAAAGCAAGATCACATCAGACCGGTCGAAGATCCTGTGCGTCTTCTTAACGCGCAGGCTCCCAAGTTCCGAGGAATCGTCCAAGCCCGCCGTATCCAGGAATACCACGGGCCCGACAGGCAAAAGCTCCATGGTTTTCTCCACGACATCCGTGGTCGTGCCCGGGATAGGCGACGTGATCGCCACATCCTGGCCGGAAACCATATTTAAAAAGCTGGATTTACCGACATTGGTGCGGCCGAATATCCCTATCTGCAATCGTAATGACTTAGGTGTTTTTTTCATCTAAAAAGACAAATCCCTCTGGCCGTTCTTAATCGCGGCATGGTATTCCAGGAGTTTTTCCAAAATGACAGGCGTGAAATAAGCCGGAACCCGCGCCTTGACTTCCTCTATCTCTTTACGGATGACCTCCTCGCCGATCGCGCGCGTCTTATCCGAAGCGAAATCCTCGATCCACTCCTGAAAAGTGAGGATCGCGTTCAACTTGCAAAAGCAGCCTTCCTGCCCCGTGCGCAAAAGCGTCATGATCTTCTTGCCCGTCCGGCCGCAGCGGTATCCCGCCGTGCAGAATGACGTGATATACCCCGATCCGGCGAGTTCCCGTATAACCTCATCCAGCGACCGGGTATCTCCGAGAATGAACTGTTGTTTCCGCTCCTGCTGATCCGTAACGCTCCGGGTGTACGCGCCGATACCTATGCGCGATGACGCGTCGCGCTGCGTGCACATAGGAATAACCTGGCGTATCATTTCGGGCTGCTCGCGGCAGGTAACGATAAGGCCCGCGTAGGGTATGGATAAACGCAGCACCGCGACCGCTTTTCTAAAATCCTCGTCCGACACCCGGTAGGGGGATTCCTCTCCGAACCTGGTATTGACCGCGGGCTCTATGCGGGGGAAAGACACGGTATGCGGCCCGATGCCGAACGCCCGCTCAAGGTCCCGGGCGTGAGCGAGCATTCCCATAACCTCGAAACGCCAATCGTACAAACCGAATAACGCCCCGATCGCGACATCATCTATGCCGGCCTCCATAGCGCGATGCAGCGAATACAGCCTCCAGCGGAAATCTGACTTAATGGTGCCGGCGGGATGCACGCTGCGGTATGTCGCGTGATGATATGTTTCCTGGAAAACCTGATAAGTGCCGACACCCGCCTTGTGGATCTTCCGGTAATCAGCCACGGACATGGGCGCGGCATTGACATTGACGCGGCGGATCTGGCCCCATCCTTTTCTGACCGGGACCTTCACGTCATATATCGCGGCCATGCTTTCCGCTATATAATCCGCGCCGGTCGAAGGATGCTCCCCGTATACGGCAATGACCCGTTTATGGCCCAACGTTCCGGCTAACACTTCAGCCTCTTTCCGGATCTGCTCCATGGATAACATCTGCCGCTGGACAGCTTGATTATCGCTGCGGAATCCGCAATACCGGCAATTGTTGACGCACAAATTGGAACAGTAAAGGGGCGCGAAAGTAACGACACGGTTGTCGTACACTTTCCTTTTTATATCGGCCGCGGCCGCGAAGATCTCATCCCACATCCCCTTATCCCGCACCCCGATGAGCGCCGCGGTTTCTTCAG
>JBAYMQ010000112.1:0-4469 GCA_041663465.1 Candidatus Omnitrophota bacterium
TGAGATATGTTCGCTGCGGATAGTCGCAGAATCCGCTAAGTCCGCTATCGTGCGCGCGACTTTTAGTATTTTTGTGTATCCTCTGGCTGAAAGTCCTAATTCAGCCATTGCTGCTTTCAACAGGTTTTGCGCTTCACTGTCTAAATCGCAGTATTTTTTGACCTGTTTTGAGCACATTGCCGCGTTATAAAATATCCCGTCGGCTTTTAACCGTTCGCGCTGTATTGCGCGGGCCGTTTCAACCCGTCGTTTTATCCCCTCGGACGTTTCCGCAACGCCGGGATCATTAAGGTCCCGATATTGTACGGCCGGTACCGCAATATGGATATCGATGCGGTCAAGCAGGGGGCCTGATATTTTGCTCATATATGTTTGGATCTTTGTTGTGTTGCATCTGCATGTTTTGCGCGGGTCAGAATAATATCCGCACGGGCAGGGGTTCATGGAGCAGACCAGCATAAAACAAGCAGGGAAGATGAACGACCGTTGGGCGCGGGCAATATGAACACAGCCGTCTTCGAGCGGCTGGCGGAGTATTTCAAGGCAGTCCCGCCGAAACTCGGGAAGTTCATCCAGGAATAATACGCCTTGATGGGCGAGGCTTATCTCTCCGGGTTGCGGAATGGGCCCGCCGCCAACCAGCGCCGCGTATGAGATCGTGTGGTGCGGTACCCGGAAAGGATGCGTCGCTATTATTCCGTCTTTTACGGGCAGGGTCCCCGCGACAGAGTGGATCTTGGTGATCTCAAGCGCTTCTTCAAGGGTTACGTCAGGCATAATGGAGGGTATGCGTTTCGCGAGCATGGTTTTACCGCTGCCCGGAGGCCCGATCATAAGTATGTTGTGTCCTCCCGCGACAGCGACTTCAAGACTGCGTTTTGCCGCATACTGACCTTTTACGTCTGAAAAATCAAACATATACCGCGCGCGTTGTTTAAAAAGCCGGGTGACATCCATTTTGAAAGGCATATAATTCGTCCTATTGTGCAATAGTTCAACTGTTTGGCACAAAGTGCTGACAGGCCATACCGTTAGATCCGAAACGAGTGACGATTCTTTAGCGTTGAGCGCCGGCAAGATCACCTGGGGTGTGTCGCAACGGGCAAGCGCCATGCTGATAGGCAATATTCCCCGGGTAGGCCGTAGCGATCCATCAAGAGAAAGTTCTCCGAGAAAGCAGTAGTTGCGCAGGTATTCGCTGCTGCATTGATTGCTGGCGGCTAAAACGCCCAGAGCTATTGCCAGGTCGTAACCCGAACCTTCTTTTTTAATGTGGGATGGCGCGAGGCTTATGGTGATCCTGGTGCCGGGCCATTTAATCCCCGAGTTTTTTATGGTTGATTTGACGCGAACCCTGCTTTCTTTTATGGCTGTGTCCGGCAGTCCCACCAGATTAACCGCCGGCAGGCCGTTACTGATATCTACTTCTACTTCAATAGGATACGCGTCTATCCCAATGATGCCATAACTCAACACTTTTACAATCATTCCATACCCCCCTTTTCGCGCGGCATACACCAGCAGAGCTGTTCCGTTTGTTATGTATTTCCATATAATAGACGCTTGCGAGTGCCTAATCTCGCCTGAAATATATTTCGCGGCTATATGTTTTGTCTCGAGGAAATGCCTTGCATTTTAAGCGGGTACATAATATAATTAATCTCTCAAGGAGAAGGGTTCATGAATAAGAATTATACGCAATTTGTTGTCGGCGCCCTTTTTATTGTAATTGGGATCGCCGCTTTTTCTTTTTACCAGTATATGGTCTCTATTCAGGAGAAGGCGGATCTTCAGGCCGAATTAGAGCAGGTCCGGCAGAATATCAGGCAATTGGAGCTTGTTCGGGATAATCTTAATTCTGATTTAAAGAAAACCCGGGAGTCCGAGAGCGCCTTGATTCTGGAGAATTCCGGGCTTAAGGATCAGGTTAATGCGGATCAGGTTAAATTCACTACACTGGAAGCCACGATCCTGGGAGCGCAGAATAATATAGAATCTCTGTCCGCGCAAATTTCTATCGCGAGAGAAGAGAATACGGCTCTTGTTGACCAGATCGGAGGCCTTAAAACCCGATTATCCACGGTCGCGCAGGAAAAAGATAAAATGGAAGCGACCTTGAGCTCGGTGGACGAATTAAAAAAGGCCATCAAGGCGTTAAAGCGTAAAACGCGGACCGCGCGGCGGCCGGTTCCTATGAAGGCCGTGGCGGATGCGAAAAAACAGGTTCAGGAGATCACGTTGGGCAATCAGGGGTTTTTTATTAAAAACGGGAAGGTGATAATGCCGTCGCGAGTTAAGATCGAAGTCCAGCCTTCTTTGGAAAGCAAACAATGAACAACATTTTTATCCAGCTTGTGCATAATAAGATCTTTCTCACGGTGCTTTCCAGCTGGGTGATCGCCCAGGCGCTTAAAGTTATCGTGGGTTTTTTTATTCAGAAGAAAGTGGATTTCCGCTGGTTTGTGGGCACCGGGGGAATGCCATCCAGCCACACCGCAGGCGCGTCGTGCCTGGCGACGGCCATTGGCCTTTCCTACGGTTTCGATAGCGTGCATTTCGCGTTGGCCGCGGCATTCGCCATCGTGGTCATGTTTGATGCCCAGGGTGTGCGCCGCGCGACAGGGCGGCAGGCGCGGATCCTCAATAAGATCATGGACGATATATATTGGCAAGGCAAGATCCAGGAAGGCAGATTGCGCGAATTTATTGGCCATACGCCCATCGAAGTAATTGCGGGATTCGTGCTGGGAGTTGTCATAGCGTATATCGCGCACTGACGTGCGTTTGTAAGGAGGGACCGTGAACAAAAAAACTATTATTATCGCCGGTATCGCGGTTCTCGCGCTCGGCGGGTTTGTTTTCTGGAAGATGTCGGGGGGCAAGTGTCCGTTAGCGCTTCAATCCGGGCAGCGATCCGGCTCGGGATCCGCGAAGTCTGCTGTTGCCAGGGACCGGGAATCTCAGGGCGATATACTCGGGGCGCGGCAGGAATATCAGCGGTTGATAGGCGAGTTCCCGAATTCCCGCGAAGTTCTTGTGTGGCAGAAGAAAACACAGGAGCTTAACATAAAACTGCTTTTTTCGGTTATCATGACCCCTGAGTGCGTTGAATATGAGATCAAGCCCGGAGATTCTCTGGATAGAATAGCGCGGATCCACGGGACTACGGTGGAGTTGATCAAGAAAAGTAATAATTTGGCAAGCGATAATATCTTCCCTGGGAAAAAGATAAAGGTGTGGGGCGCGCCATTCAGCATCGTGGTCGATAAATCTCAAAATACGCTTCTGCTGAAGACCGGGGATACTGTTTTTAAGAGCTATACGGTCGCAACGGGCTTGAACAACTCTACGCCCGTGGGAACATTCAAGATCATTGAAAAAATACCTAATCCGCCGTGGTATAAGCCCGGCGCTGTTATACCCGCAGGCAGCCCGGAGAATATTCTGGGTACCCGCTGGCTTGGTCTCACGAAGGAAGGATACGGCATTCACGGCACGACTGATCCCAAGAGCCTGGGGAATCAGGTTACGGCCGGGTGCGTTCGCATGGCCAATCAGGATGTTGAAGAATTGTATAATATTGTTCCGGTAGGGGTCGAAGTGACCATCGTAGATTAAAAAGGACGGTTCATGGCGGGATTCGATTTTGAAAAACCATTGGTAGAGCTCGATAAGCTTATCCAGGAGCACAAGAAATATTCTGCGGATAAAAAAGTGGATTTGTCGGCAGAGATCAGAAACCTGGAAGAAAAGCGCGCGGCGCAGGAAAAAGAGATATACGCGAATCTGACGCCCTGGCAGCGCGTGCTTATAGCTCGCCATCCGCAACGGCCGTACACCAGCGATTATATCGCCGCTCTTATGACGGATTTCATAGAGTTACACGGTGACCGGGCATTCGCGGACGATAAAGCGTTGATCGGAGGTTTGGCGAAGATAGACGGCATTAAAGTAATGGTGATGGGCCATCAGAAGGGACGCGACATTAAAGAGAATCTCAAGCGTAATTTCGGCTGCGCGCATCCCGAGGGATACCGCAAGGCTCTGAGGCTTATGCAAATGGCGGAAAAATTCAATGTTCCGGTAGTAATTTTTATAGATACTCCCGGAGCGTATCCGGGTATAGGCGCTGAAGAGCGCGGGCAGGCCCAGGCGATCGCTTTGAATCTCCGCGAAATGACGTCCATCAACGTGCCCCTTGTGGCGACGGTTATCGGCGAGGGGGGGTCGGGGGGCGCGTTGGGGGTCGGCGTCGCCGATCGCGTCTGCGTTCTTGAAAACGCGTATTACTCCGTAATCTCTCCTGAAGGGTGCGCCGCGATATTGTGGAAAAGTTCCTCAAAAGCCCCCGAGGCGGCGGAGGTGTTGAAATTGAACGCGCATCAATTGCTGAAACTGGGTATTATAGATGAAGTCGTGCCTGAGCCTCTGGGCGGAGCCCACCGCGATCCGCAACAGATGTGTCAAAA